>NZ_JACNDD010000014.1:0-73424 GCF_017351395.1 Pseudomonas sp. FW305-28 | reverse complement strand
TTCTGCTGGAATCAATACCCGCGTTGTACGTTCGCCTGATTCTCCAACGCCAACCCGTTCACGAAGCGCTCAAGATTGGCCAGGAAGCTGTCGGCTATTTCATGGCGGCTGTTGCTGGAGATCGCCGAAGTGTGGGGCGACAGGTGCACCCTGGGGTGGGCGTAGAGCGGATGGCCGTCGGGCAGCGGTTCGGGGTCGGTGACGTCCAGTGAGGCCAGGCCGAGGGTGCCATCGTCCAGGGCCGCGAGCAACGCCCCATGGTCCAGCAGGCCGCCGCGGGCGATGTTGATTAGGTGCAAGCCCGGCTTGGCACTGGCGAGCACCGCACGGTTGACGATATGCCGCGTTGCATCGGTCAGCGGCGCGGCCAGTACCAAGTGATCGGAGCGTGAAAACAGCTGGTGGATGTCCTGCGCGGCCTCGACGCCTTCCACTTCGAACGGCGCCTGGCTTTGCCGCAACGCCAGCACGTGGATGCCCAGGGCACGGGCCTTGGCCGCCAGGCTGCGGCCAATCGCACCAAAGCCGAGAATGCCCAGGGTGCTGCCCTTGAGTGGCGTCAGGGCGCTGAACTGCCATTGCGAGTCGTGCACCCAGATGTCCGGCAGGCGTTTGGCCGCCGCGAAGATCGACGCCAGGGCAAATTCGGCAATGTTGTCGGCGGCGCTGCCCCGGGAGGTACTCACCGGCGGGCCATCGAACAGCCACTTGGGGTAAAAGTCGATGCCTGAAGACACCACCTGGACCCATTTCAGGCCGTAGGGCCAGCCCGGCGGCGGCGTGTCCGGCGCCAGGTAGCCGCGCACGTTGATGGGCCGGGCCAGCAACACACTGACTTCGGCCGGCAGGTCGCTTGGCACGCCGGCCGGCGCGTCGAGCACTTGTGCGCCGGGGTACGTCTGTTCGAGGCGTTGGCGGATCACATCGTTGAAGTCTTTATCCAGCTGGCTGGCGATCACGAGCGTGCTCATGCAAGGTCCTTTTTCTGGCGTTGGGCAAACACCGCTTTGCCGACGCCTTGCAGCACGGCATCGTTTTGCGGGGTGTGGACGCGACTGCACAGCACGTCGCGGTAATGCCGTTGCAGCGGGCTGTGCCGCGACAGGCCAGGGTTGCCGGAGGCTTCGATGGCCAGTTCGACAGCGCGGATGGCGTTACCGGTCACCAGGTATTTCAATTGCGCGGCATGGGCCGCCGGGGTGCGCCCTTCGGCGGCGGCATCCAGCAGGCTGCGATTGGCGAACAGCAAGGTGTCGATGTGCCCGACGGTTTCCTGGAAGCGTGGCAGGGTCGCCAATGCAGCGCCGAGGTTGGACGGTTTGCGCTGTTCCAGCCAATCCACGAACCAGTCCCGCGCGGCCTGGGCGACGCCGTCGTAGACCGCCGAAAGCAACACCGACATCCACAGGAAACCATCGCCGTCCAGTTCGGGCTGCGGCGCACTCCAGCGACTGACACTGACCGCGTGATCCAGTGGCACCAGCACGTTGTCGAACCGCACTTCATGGCTGCAGGTGGCACGCATGCCCAGGTGGTCCCAGTCGTCGACGATGCTGATCCCGGGTGTGTCCTTGTGGATCAGCCAGGCACCCACCAGCGGATCTTCATCGGTGCTGCGCGCCCAGACGCTGAACCAGGTCAGGCCGTGACTGCCGGTGGAGTAGATCTTGCGCCCGCTGATGCGCCAGCCTTCGGAGGTACGCCTGGCGATGGTCGCCGGCAGCCCGCCACGGGCCGGGGTGCCCAGGTCGGGCTCGACACGCAAGGCATTGATCAGCGCGCCTTCGCTCACGGCATCCTGGGCCACTCGCAAGCGCAATGCCTCGGGCCAGTTCCGATTGTCCTGCAGGCGCGAATGCTGGAGGTACTGCATCACCAGAATCAACGCCGTGGAAGGCTCGCCCTTGGCGACCGCACTGATCGCCTTGCGTGCCTGCACCAGGCTGGCGCCGCCACCGCCCAATGCCTTGGGCACCGTCAGGGCCAACAGGCCATGCTCGTGCAGCAACGTGAAATTGTCCCGGGGAAAGGCGCCGCTCTCGTCATAGACGTGGGCCGTGGCTGCCAGTTGCCTGCCGATGCGTTCGAGTAACGTGTCGAAGTCGGCGACATCGACCGATTGCAGCGAGGGTGGGCGTGGAGAAGAAAGACTCATGGTGCGTTCACTCGATCAAAAAGGTGAGGCCCGGATGCGACCCTTATGGCGAGGGAACAAGCTCCCCCGTCACAGGCGTTCAAAGCGGCAGCAGGCGGAAGTTCCTGTCCCACAGCGGACTCACGTCGAGTCGTTCGTTCAACACGCCGGCGTTGAAGAACAGGTCGGCGACTTCTTGTTGCGAAGCAATGGCCTGGTCGCTGACTTCGACGACTTTCGACGGCTGGCTGCGGTTGTTGTACATGTCCAGGAACACGGCTTTATCGACGCCCAGCAACTGTGCCGACTTGGCGGCCCAGGGCTCGGGGTTGTTGTTGATCCATTCCAGGGTGCGCGCCTGCCGTTGGATATAGTCCTGGATCGCCTGCTTGCGCAGCGGGTCTTCCAGGGCTGCGGGGCGCGCGGCGACCAGGTAGTTGCCCGACAAGTAGCCCAGGGCGGTTTTCAACACCCGGGCACCGCTGCGGAACTTTGCCAACTGGATGAATACGCCATAGATCACCCAGGCATCGAGCTGACCGCTCTGAAACGCCGTGAAACCATCCTGGGGCGTGAGCGCCACCGCCGTGATGTCGTTCATGGTCAGGCCCTGTTCCTTCAAGGCCTTGATCAGAAAGTAGTGGGACGTGGTGGAGCGCACATAGCCGACCCGCTTGCCACGCAGTTGTCCGATCGATTCGAGGGAGGAATCCTTGGGAATCAAAATCACCTGGTTGTTCACATCGCCTTGCAGCACCGCGATCAGGCGCGGCTGGCGGTGGCTCTGGATGGAAAAGATCGGTGGGATTTCGCTCATGCTGCCCACGTCCAGGCTGCCCGAGGCCAGCGCTTCGACGATCAGGTTGCCACCGGCGAACTCGGCGTATTCGATCTTGTAGGGGGTATTGCCGGTGCCGGCATCGTCGACGAAATAGGAATCCTGGCCCCGGTAGGTGGCGACACCCAGCGTCAGGTCAGAAAGCCCTTTGCCTTGGGCGCAGGCACGTGGGGCAAACCCTAGGGCGGATAGCCCCAACGCACCCAGGGCGATGGAACTGGCCGTGAGGAAATCGCGACGATTGAATTGCCCTGGCGTGAGGTTTTTCATCATGGTCGGGCCCTTGCTCATGCTACGGCCTCGCGGGCCGCGTCTGTCGCCAGGGGCCGTGCGTATCGGTTGGCGGGCACCGGCAGGCCTAGGTTGTCCCGCAAGGTGTTGCCGTTGTATTCGCTGCGAAACAACCCGCGCTGCTGCAGGACCGGTACCACGAGTTCGGTGAAATATTGCAGGCCGTCCGGCAGCAGTGAATTGATGATGAAGCCATCGGCCGCGCCGTTTTCGAACCAGTGTTCAATGGCATCGGCCACCTGTTCGGGGGTGCCGACAAAGTCTCGCCGTGGCTGGGAGAAACGCAGGGCGACTTCGCGCAACGTCAGGCCTTCGTCCCGGGCCAACTGCTTGATCCGCTCCGAGCCGCCTTTCTGGCTATTGGCGCCCAGGTCGCCCAGTTCGGGGAAGGGCGCGTCCAGGGGGTACTGGCTGAAATCATGGTCATTGAAGGGGCGGCCAAGGGCGACGATGGCATCTTCGATGCTCACCAGTGCCACGGCTTGCTGGTAGCGGTCTTCGACTTCCGCTGCATCGCGCCCGACAATCGGGCGGATGCCGGGCAGGATCGACAGTTCTCGAGCGTCGCGCCCGAAGCCCTGGGCACGTTTTTTCAGGTCCTGATAATAGGCGCGCGCTTCGTCGAAGCCCTCGGCGCCGACGAAAATGGCGTCGGCATTGCCGGCGGCAAAGTTGCGCCCGTCCTCGGACGTGCCGGCCTGGAAAATCACCGGCTGACCCTGGCGGGAGCGAGCGATATTGAGCGGGCCTTTCACCGAGAAGAATTCGCCCTTGTGCTCCAGGGCATGCAGCTTGCCGGGGGTGAAGAATTCGCCCGTTCGCTTGTTGTAGGCGAAGGCGTCGTCTTCCCAGGAATCCCACAGGCCCTTGACCACCGCCACATGCTCCTGGGCGATCCGATAACGCACGGCGTGCGGCGGGTGCTCGGCCTTGCCGAAGTTATCGGCGGTGCCACTGAGCCACGACGTCACCACGTTCCAGCCGGCTCGCCCATCGCTGATATGGTCCAGCGAAGCGAACTGGCGCGCCACCTGGTAGGGCTCGGTGTAGCTGACGGTCACCGTCGCCACCAGGCCGATGTTCGACGTCAGTGCCGCCAGCGCCGAAAGGATGGTCAGTGGCTCGAAGCGGTTGAGGTAATGCGGACTGGATTTTTCGTGAATGTGCAGGCTATCGGCGATGAACACGAAATCGAATTTGGCGCCTTCGGCCAGTTGCGTCTGCTGCTTGTAGAAACCGAAATCGGTGCTGGCATTGGGTCGCGCCTGCGGGTGGCGCCATTCGCCCCAGCCGTGGCCGACGCCATGGACCATTGCACCGAGTTTGAGTTGGCGTTGTCTGCTCATGGTTCTGCTCCTTTAGCGCGAGGCCTGGGTGAAGGGGGCACGCAGGGTGTTGAAGCTCTTGTCGAAACCTTGGGAGACGTCGATGCGGTGGGTCAGCAAGCCTTCTTGCTGATAGATGTCGGCGGTCGCCTGCAAGCCGCTGACAACGGCGTCGTCAATCACCACCGGCTGCATGTGGGTGGCATTGGCCACGCTCAGGTGAACCGCCAGGGGCAGGCCGGTGATCCTGGCCTGGGCGGCGGCGTATTCATTGGGGTGCTCGTTGCTCCAGCGGTAGGCCCGGTCTACGCGGGCGACAAAGTCGTCCAGTTGCTGGCGCTTCTCAGCGATGGCCTGGCTGGTGGCGGCGAGGTAGAGGTGATTGCTCAACAAGCTACTGCCGCTGACCAGGACCCGCGCCTGGCTCTGGGCGGTCACGACCGTGGTGAAGGGATCCCAGGTGGACCAGGCGTCTGCGGTGCCGTTGTCCAGCACCAGCCGGGATTCACTGGGCAGCAGGAACACGAATTGCACGTCCTGGGTGCTCAGGCCTACGCTGCGCAGGGCCTTGATCGCCAGGTAATGCCCGATGGAGCCGCGCGTGGTGACGATGCGCTTGCCCTTGAGGTCGGCGACTTGCTTGATGGGGGAGTCCTTGGGCACCAGGATGGCCGTGGTGTTACGTCCCTCGGCATGAATGATGCTGACCACCTTGAGCGACGCACCCGCGCCCAGGGCGAATACGTAGGGCGCATCGCCCAGGGCGCCGATATCCACGGCGCCGGCATTCAGCGCCTCGCCCAGCGGCGCGGCGGCGGGGAACTCGGAAAACTGGATCTCGTAGGGCACCTCCTTGAGCTCGCCGGAAACTTCCAGCAAGGCCTTGATGGTGGATTTCTGATTGGCGACCCGCAGCGGCTGCAAGTCGGCGGCATGGACCGGGCCAAAGGCGAGGGCGATCAACAGCAGGGGTAGAGTCAGGCGCATCGGAGGCTCCAGGCTGAGTGTTGCGTTCAGCGCCTCCGCCTGGAGAAGGGGTCGGCTGGTGTGGACAGGGGCCGGTCAACCGACCCCTTACGGGTTCAGATCACGAAAAAACCATGGGTGCCGTCGCGGGCCAGTTGGTCCACCAGGCCATACTCCCAATCCAGGTAGGCCTGCATGGCCTCCCGTGGGTTGTCGGTGCCCTCGTACGGTCGGCGATAGCGGTCGATGCGCGGCGAGGCCAGGCGGGTTTCGCCGTGCTCCAGTGGTCGTTGCTCGGCGATCCATGCTGCCGTGCCGCTGCGCAGCAGAAATACGTCCTTGCCGGTCAGTGCCTCGACTTCGGGGACCGCCAGCCGGGCCAATTGGCTGCTGCCACACGTCAGCACATAGCGTTGGGCCGGTGGCACCTTGGCCAAGGCGTCGCTCAACTGAGCGCGCAATACCCACCAGGCGCCGGGGATGTGGCGCTTGACGTAGTTGGCGCTGCCGGTGAAATCCAGCACCACGGTGTCACCTTCGGTCAGCCATTGTTCAAGGGTTCCGGGGCTGATTTCCTCGGCTTGCGGCGGTGCAGGCACCGGCGCTTTCCAGGTGCCCTGTTCACTGAAGTGCGCCGGTTGCAGGTCATCCAGCACGTGCACCTCCCAACCCAGTTGCGCGAGCCAGGAGGCTGACATATTGGCGCGTACGCCGTCGTCATCCACCAGCACCAGGCGCGCGCCGCGCACACTGGCGAAGTGATCGGTTTCCTGCACCAGTTGCCCACCGGGGGTGGAGCGCGAGGCGGGCAGGTGGCCGGCTTCGAATTCTTCCGGAGTACGCACATCGAACAGGTAGGTGCTGCGTGTCGGTTCCTGCTGCCAGCGATGCAGGTCGGCGAGGGTAGCGCGCCCGACCAGTGCCTGGTCGGCGACACGGCGGGCATCGCGAGCGGCGACGTCTCGATGTTCTTCGCCGGTGACGGCAAAGCGGCGTGCCTGGCCGTGCTCCAGGGTTTGACCGGCCAGGGTCCAGCCGATGGTGCCGTTGCGCAGGGCGGCCACCGGGTTGTCGATGCCCGCGTTGATCAGCGACTGGGTGCCGATGATGCTACGGGTACGCCCGGCGCAATTGACGATGATGCGGGTCGTCGGGTCTGGTGCGAGTTCGCGAGCACGCAACACCAGTTCCGCCCCCGGCACGCTGATGCCACCGGGAATGCTCATGGTCTGGTATTCGTCGAACCGCCGGGCGTCGAGCACCACCACGTCGGCTTCGCTGTCGAGCAACGACTGGACCTCTTCCGCCGCCAACGAAGGTGTATGACGCTGGTTTTCCACCAGCTCGCCAAAGGCCTTGCTCGGCACATTGACGTCGATGAACAACTCGCCGCCGGCCTTGCGCCAACCCTCGAGGCCGCCCTCGAGCACGCTGACATCGCTGTAGCCCAGGTCCTGCAAACGCTGCACCGCGATGCCCGCCAGACCCTCGCCGTTGTCATAGACCGTCACCGAGGTATCGCGCCTCGGGATGCGCGAATACACCTCCAGCTCAAGCTTGGACAGCGAAATATTGGCGGCGAACAGCGGATGCCCTTCGGCGAACGGGGCCTCTTCGCGGACATCGACAAGGGCCAGTTCTTCACGGTTCAGCAACGCCTGGCGAATCTCGGCGTAGGAGCGGGTAGGTGCGGTGCTCATAGGGCTTGGCTCTCTTTGGACAGGTCCCAGATATTGGGGAGGAAGGCGTTGGAATAACCGGAAATGAACAACTTCTCGCTGCCGTCGGGCTGATACACCGCACGGCGAACGGCGCCGATGTTGGCGCCGTACACGTGAATGCTGATGGACACCTGGTTATCGAAGGCGTTGCTGACTTGGTGGATGTCGCCGATCTTGGGAGACACCGCTTCGACCTGGCCCGGCACCAGCCGTGTGGGCGTGCCCTCGGGCACCAGGGTGCCATCGGGATGACGGGCGAAGCCTTGGGAATGCTCGGCACCACGCAGCATGCCAATCAGCCCCCAGACCCGATGATCGTGGATCGGCGTACGTTGCCCCGGTCCCCAGACAAAACTGACCACGCTGAAACGCTGCCGCGAATCGGCATGCAGCAAGTACTGCTGATAGCGCTCGGGGTCTGCCTGGGCAAAATCCTCGGGCAGCCAATCGTCGTGGCTGACCAACTGAGCGAGCAGCTTGCCACCGCGATGCAGCAGGTCGCCTTCGCGAGGATTGCCATCGATCAGCTCCGCCAGGGCGCCGATGAATGCTCTGAGTCTCTCCGGGTGTCGGGCCTGGGTCATGGCGATTCCGTCGTTGTGTTGAATATCTGTTGCCATGATTTAAGCATAATGATTTTTCTTAATATGCTATTTTTTAATGATTAGGTTATAGCTGAAAAGAATTTAGAACAGTTGTGAATAGACTTAGAGGTTATCGATCGGTGCGCCGGGCTATCCAGGCATGCGCAATGGCACTATGATTTTTTACAGCGCATTATGCTTTTCAAACATTTTATTGACTGTTCTCTATGTGCGGGCCAAATGAAAATTGACGATATTGACGCCTTTGTCGAAGTGATTCGTTGCCAGTCCATCAGCCATGCCGCCGAGACCTTGCAGCTGACGCAACCGGCTATCACACGCCGCGTGCAGAACTTCGAGCAAGCGTTGGGCGTGGAATTGTTCGACCGCAACACCAAGCCGCTCAAGCCCACGTTGATCGGTACGCGAGTCTACGAGCAGTGTCGTCTGATCCTGCGGGAGATGGATGCCCTGCGCGAGCTGGTCGCCACCGATGCGCCGCCTACCGGCCTGTTGCGCCTGGGCGTTCCGCAAACGATCGGGGATGTGGTACTGCTCGATGCGCTCAAGCATTTGCGCGTGGAGTACCCCGAGCTACGTGCCCAGGTCGTCACCGGTTGGGGCAGCCAGTTGGTCGGCAAGATCGAGCGTGGCGAATTGGATGCAGCGGCGGCGTTGTTTCCTGCGGGCAAGATTTTTCCAGACAACATTGTCGGTGAGTCGATCGGCAAGATGGAACTGGTGGTGGTGTGCGCCAACGCGCAGTTGCCCAAGCGTCCCTGCAAACTGGCCGACGTCTACCAGAATGGCTGGATCCTCAATCCGGACGGCTGCGGTTTCCGTGCCGGGTTGCAGAGAACCCTGTCGGACCAGGGCCTGGCTTTGCGGGTCAACCTGGAAACCTTCGGTACCGAATTGCAACTGGGCCTGGTCGCCGATGGCCTGGGCCTCGGCCTGGTGCCGCGTCCGCTGCTGGAACGCAGTGTTCATCGCGAACACCTGGCGGTGATGCCGCTGAAGGATTTCAAGCCGGTGATGGACCTATGGCTGATCTACCCGCACTTCCTGGGCAACCTTCAAGGGCCGGTGGATGCCTTCGGCAAACGGGTGGCTGGATCGTTGCAGAAGGTCAAGCATGCCGCATGAGTGGGAGAAGGGGGCGGCGTATCATAAAAAATAATAATAATTAGCTTAGATTAAAATGTGCTTTTTATTATTTTTTGCCTTCCCCTAGGCTTCCTGGAGATCCTTAAGGCCATCCAGGAAGTTTTGCCATGAGCAGCGTCAGTCCGTTATCCAGCGTTTCGAAAAATGTTCGCCAGCGTGTCAGTCCCGAGGAATGGGAGGTGCGGGTAAAACTGGCCGCCGCCTATCGGCTGGCGGCCCTGTTCAAGTGGACCGATCACATCTACACGCACTTTTCCGCGCGGGTGCCAGGGCCTGAGGAGCATTTCCTGATCAATGCCTTCGGGTTGTTGTTCGATGAAATTACCGCGTCCAACCTGGTCAAGGTCGACATTGACGGAACCATCGTCGACGACCCGACCGGCCTGGGCATCAACTACGCCGGGTATGTGATCCACAGCGCTATCCACGGTGCGCGTCCCGACCTGCAAGCGGTCCTGCATACCCATACCCGCGATGGCATCGCGGTATCGGCCCAGCGCGATGGGCTGTTACCGATCTCGCAGCACTCCATCGGCTTTTCCGGGCGGGTGGCCTACCACGGTTACGAAGGTATCGCCCTGGATCTGGACGAGCGTGAACGGTTGGTGGCGGACCTGGGGGACAAGAGTGTGCTGATTCTGCGTAACCACGGTTTGCTGACGGCGGGGATCAGCGTCGAGCACGCATTCCAGCAACTGCAAGGGCTGGAGCGCGCCTGCAACATCCAGATCGCGGCACAGGCTGGCGGCAATGCCGATTTGATCTTTCCTCCGGCCGAAGTGGTGGCCAAGGTCGAGAAACAGGCCGAAGTGTTCAAAAGTGGTGACGGGCCGGGTGTTGCGCGGCACTGGGATGCGCTGATCCGGCAGTTGGAACGGACCGACATCGACTACAAGAACTGAGTTTTCAAGCGGTGTGCCAGGCGGCTCTGTCTTTGCCTGACTCACCGCTTTCGCGAGCAAGCTCGCTCCCACAGTGATGAGTGGGTGGGGCACGAATCGCCCATCCAACCACAACCCAATGTGGGAGCGAGCTTGCTCGCGATAGGGGACTGACATTCAACATTGATGCTGACTGTGATGACCTAATCGCGAGCAGGCTCGCTCCCACATAGATACTCAGTGCTTTACGCGACTTTTTCCGCCGCTTGCCGTTCGCGTTCGGCGACGAGGCGACGGGTCAGCGGGATCAGGCGCTTGCCATAATCGATGGCGTCATCAAGTGGGTCAAAACCGCGGATCAGGAACGTGGTGATGCCCAGGTCGTAATAGTCGAGCAGGGCGTCGGCCACTTGTTCCGGGGTGCCGACCAGCGAGGTCGAATTACCTTGTGCGCCGAGCAGACCGGCGATCCCGGTCCACAGGCGTTTATCCAGGCGCGAGCCCTGGGCAGCGGCCGCCAGCAAGCGTCGGGACCCTTCGTTCGGCGGTTCGCGACGCACAAAGCCGTTCTGTTCGGCCAACGCTGTGGCCTGTTGCAGGATGCGCTCGGCACGGTCCCAGGCTTGCGCTTCGGTGTCGGCCAGGATCGGTCGCAACGACAGGCTGAAACGAATGCTGCGCCCGTGCCTGGCCGCCTCGGCGCGCACCTGATTCACCACTTCGCGCACCTGTTCGTAGGTTTCACCCCACAATGCGTAAACGTCTGCATGCTTGCCGGCTACAGCGATGGCCGCCGCCGATGAGCCACCAAAATACAGCGGTATGTGTGGCTGTTGCGGCGACTTGACTTGCGAGTGCGCACCCTCGACCTGGTAGTACTTGCCCTGATAGTCGAAGGGCTTTTCGCGGGTCCATTCCTGACGCAGCACATCAAGGTATTCATCGGTACGGGCGTAGCGCTCGTCTTTGCCGATGTAGCTTCCATCGGCGCGCAATTCACGATCATCGCCGCCGGTGATGATGTGCACGGCGGTGCGCCCACCATTGAACACATCGAGGGTGGTGAACTGTCGTGCGGCCAGGGTCGGGGCGGCGAATCCCGGTCGATGGGCAATCAGGAACTTCAGCTTTTTCGTCACGCTGGCGGCATGGGAGGCAATCAGCGTGCTGTCCGGACTGTTGGAGTGGAACGCGACCAGGGCGCGGTCGAAACCGGCTTCCTCATGGGCGCGGGCGACGGTCTCTACATATTCGGGCTGCAACACCGGGCCGCTGCGCGGCTGGGTTTCCGAGGATTGATGGCCACCGATGTAACCGATGAATTCGATGCTCATGCTGGGTTCCTTGTCTTTGGATAGGCGTGATTTCAAGCCTCCACCGGGCAGGGGGTCGGTCTGTGACGTCGAAAGTAGGCGCAGCGGGCAGGGCTGTGAAATGCCGTTTTGTTCTAAGTTAATTATTAATTAAATGAATCATATGAAATCGTAAGTATCAGCAATGCGCATTTTAAGGTGTTTCAGGGATGCATCCGCCGCGGGACGTGGACTGCGAGCTTTTATTATGCAAATAATTTATCTGGATTATTTTATATCTGATTTTTAATCATATTAGGTTATTCCCAAAAAGAATTTCACTGGTGTTTTTTATGCGAATAGCATGAATTCGAAGCCGTATTCTTGATGAGGAAGGAAGCCTGATGACCGAAAAGACCTTCGATACGCGGAGCACGAGTAGCTCGTTTTCTGTCAGCAAGGCTGTTGAGAGCCGGGGTGCGTCGAAGCTGATTCCCGGCTGGCTACACAACTGGCGAACCCCGGAAGTCCTTCTGCGCCTGCTCAGTCCGGTTGCGTTGCTGCTCTTGTGGGAACTGGCGTCGCAGCTCGGCCTGATCCCCCAACGGATTATCGCCGCCCCCTCGCAAATAGGCGGCACCCTCTGGGCGATGATTGTGTCCGGGGAGCTGGGCAAGCATTTGCTGGTGTCGCTGCAGCGCGCGTTGCTGGGGTTGAGCATCGGGGTCAGCGTCGGCGTCATTGCGGCGCTGATCACTGGTTTGTCCAAGCGTGGTGAGGTCATCCTCGACTCGCCGATGCAGATGCTGCGCACCATTCCTTCCCTGGCGCTGGTGCCGTTGTTCATCCTCTGGTTCGGCATCGGCGAGTTCACCAAGATCGCGCTGATCGTCACCGGTACGACTTTTCCGGTGTACCTGAATCTGTTCGCCGGGATTCGCAACATCGACCCCAAGCTGATCGAGGCCGCCAACACCCTGGGCCTGAATCGTCGCGAGTTGATCTGGCATGTGATCTTGCCAGGTTCCTTGCCTTCGTTTTTTGTCGGCTTGCGCTATTCCCTGGGAATTTCCTGGCTGGCCCTGGTGTTCGTCGAACAGATCAACACCACCGCCGGCATCGGTTTTCTGGCCAGTGATGCGCGGGATTTCATGCGCACCGACGTGATCGTGATCTGCCTGCTTATCTACAGCGTCCTCGGTTTATTGATCGACGGACTGATCCGCACGCTCGAGCGTTTTGCCCTGGCCTGGCGCCCATCTTTTGTGAGGAACTGACATGTCGACTATCGCGGCAAAAAACCTGCAGTCAGAAGCACCGGTACAACTGCGTAATGTGGTACGCCAATTCGGCGAGCAACGGGTCATCGATGGCTTGGACCTGGACATCGCACCAGGCGAATTCGTCGCGCTGCTCGGGGCCAGCGGTTCGGGCAAGACCACCTTGCTGCGCAGCCTGGCCGGCCTGGACAGTATCGACAGCGGTCAGTTGCTGGTGCCCAAGGCACGGGCCGCGGTGTTTCAGGAGCCGCGGTTGATGCCGTGGAAGCGCGCCTGGAAGAATGTGGTTCTCGGTCTGCACACCCCGGACGCCAAGGCGCGAGCGGTGCAAGCGCTGACGGAGGTCGGCTTGGCCCATCGTCTGGAGGCCTATCCGGCGACGCTCTCCGGCGGTGAAGCGCAACGCGTGGCGCTGGCCCGTGGCCTGGTGCGCGAACCCAAGCTGTTGCTGCTCGACGAACCCTTCGCCGCGCTCGATGCACTGACCCGGATTCGCATGCATCGGCTGATCATCGAGTTGTGGCGCAAGCACACCCCGGCGGTGTTGCTGGTCACCCATGACGTGGATGAAGCCATCCTGCTGGCCGATCGGGTGATCGTGTTGGCCAATGGCAAGATCGCCGAGCAATTGTCGATCGATCTGCCGCGGGCTAGAGATACCGGGCAGCAGGGTTTCCAAGCGATCCGTGCGCGCTTGCTGGGGTTGTTGGGGGTCGAGGTGGAGACCGTTGCCGTGGCTGAACGACCGCTCACGAACAAGGCTGTCCGGCGTTTTGCCCATGGCTGACGCTGCTTTCAATTCATTGATACAGGGATGTGCTGTCATGCCGATACACGTTCGCAAATCTGCGCTGGTGTTGTTGTCCTGCGTCGCGTTGCTACTCAGCGGTTGCGGTGACACGGTCGAGTCCCAATCTCCATCTGCTGCCAAGTCAGACTTGTCCGGCGTCAAGTTGATTTTGGGCGATCAAGCCAAGGGCTTGCGCACTGTGGTCGAGGCGGCACATGCATTGGAAGGGATCGACTACACAATTGAATGGGCGAACTTCCAGGGGGCCGCGCCCTTGTTCGAAGCCTTGCGTGCTGGTGCCGTCGATTTGGCACCGGCTGGCGATACGCCGGTGCTCGCCGCCGCGACCGGTGGTACGCCACTGCGCATCGTCGCGGTACGACGTAGTCAATCAAGGGGCATTGCGATCCTGGTTTCAGCTGATTCGCAGATCCGCACCGTTGCCGACTTGAAAGGCCGCAACGTCGTGGTGTCTTCGGCTCGCGGCAGCATTTCCCAATACCTGTTGATTCGCGCACTGGCCAATGCCGGTGTCGAGGACAAGGAGGTCAATGTCGGATTTGTCCTGCCGACCGATGCCTTGTCCGCATTCAACGCTGGCAAGATCGAAGCCTGGGCCACCTTCGGGATTTATCAGGCGTTTGCCGAGCAGCAGGGCGCGCGGGTGCTGATCAGCGGCGAGGGCATCAATACCGGCCTGACCTTCATCACCGCCTCCGATGACGTCCTGGCCGATCCCCTCAAGCGCAAGGCACTTAGCGACGTATTACAACGCTTTGCCAAGGCCTTCGAATGGGCCCGGCAGAATCCTGACGAGTACGCACGGGTCTTCGCCAAGGTCAACGATATTCCCCTGGAAGTCTCGCAACGACTACGCAGTTGGGGTGATGAGGCGCTGTTGCCGCTCGAACCACAGGATGTCCAGGCACTGCAGCAAGTCGATGACTTGTTCGTGGAAAAAAACATTTTCCCCCATCGTGTCGATGTGCAAAAACTGACGGATGACCAGGTGTTTTCCCTGAAGCCTTTGACATTGACGCAGTCGGAGCCGGCACGTTAGTCCGGGGCCAGGCACGTGTTCGTTTTGAATGTTTACGAATGGACAATGTTCGGAGCATCACAAGGGCCCTAGCTTCTGCGGAGTATTAACACCGTGATCTCATACGCGAGGACAGCTTTTCCCGTTGTCGTAGCAACTTCCACATCGAACACAACCCAGCCTCGGTTTGGGTTTCTGGTGTGAATGAGTAATCGGAGGACTTGGGCGCTAAGTTTGAGCTTGTCTCCTGGCACTACAGGAGCAATCAACCTGAACGCATCGATCTTCCCTCCCGCCACGAGGCTTGTTTGAAGAAACAACGCCTCGCACATCAAGCGCTGCGCAAAACCGAAGGTTTGCACCGCGCTGGCACAGTGCACCCCTAACGGGCTCGAATGGGCCAGGTCCGGATCGATATGCATGTCCAGAGGATCGTACTCGGTCGCAAAGGCAATAATTTGCCCCTCTGTGATGGCGGCAGGCTGCGTGGCAGCCCATGTTCTGCCAGGCGTAAAGTCTTCCCAAAACAGCGCCTTTTCCATCGCGATGTCTCCATTTTTTGTGTCATGACCATTGAGGTTCTGGAATGGATAGTGGCGGTGACCAGGGCTCACGGCAATGTTCAACCACCTCAGCCTGGCTGAACGCTTTGGACAATGGGGCTTGGCATCGAGGTCCTGACGGCGCTGTTACCCAATTGATCTCAACCTGCACCACCTTCGGGTTGACACGCGTTGCGTTGGCGCGAGAACTTATTGACGCAACCTCGACCGCGAGGCCACCCGCAGAGAGAAATACGCGTGCTCGCCCAAGACAAAGGGACTACTTCAATCAGCTTGGTGCATGAAGCCCTCGAGGGCGCATTGCGGCGCCAGCTGGATACCGCTGGCGTCCTGCAGCAAGCACGCATCGATCCTGAGCTCCTCACCTCGCCCCAGGCGCGCGTTTCGGCAGCTGCATTTTCTCGTTTGTGGGTTGCGCTTTCAGACCTTCTCGATGATGAGTTTTTCGGCATCGATAGTCACCCGATGCGAAGAGGCAGCTTCCGACTGATGTGCCAGGCGTCGATGGGTTCCACGTCGCTAGAACAGGCGTTGCATCGGATTTTGAAGTTTCTTCGGCTCGTACTCGACGACATCTACGGTGAACTGATGTTTGACGGCGACTGCGCCGTCATCGTCATTCATGATCACGGCGTTGAGCGACGCCTGTTCAGTTATGGAACCTGGCTGATCCTGGTCCATGGCTTGCTGTGCTGGCTGGGTAACAGGCGCATTCCAATTCAGGCGCTCTGCTTCAGGCCCTCCCGGCCCGCTGACGACAGCGACTACCGCATGCGTTTTTGCGAAGACATTCAGTTCGACGCCCCAACCAGCAGGGTGCGATTTGATCGCAGTTATCTGAACCTGAGGGTGGTGCAGACCCAGGCGACCCTGTCGACCTTCATGAAGGAGTCGCCTGCCAGCCTGTTAGTCAAATATCGCAACGAAGACAGTATCAGCGTCCAGGTCCGAATGAGATTAAGGGGGCTTGACCCGGAACAATGGCCAGAGCTCGACAAGCTGGCGAAGGTTCTTGGCATGTCCTATTCGACCCTTCAGCGAAGGCTGCAGGCCGAAGGCATCAGTTACCAGCGCCTGAAGGACAACTTGCGGCGGGATATGGCAATCAACCTGCTCTGTCAGCCAGACATGACGGTCATGGAGGTGGCGGCGCTCACAGGCTTCCAGGAAAGCAGCGCCTTTCACCGGGCCTTCAAGAAATGGACTGGCGTCAGCCCAGGCGCCTATCGTCGATCTAACGCCGACGACTCGAGCGAGGGCTGAACAGCCCTGCATGTGTTCGCGCGCAAGAGTTTCCTTGAAAACTGCAACTCGTTTCCCGACCTGAACCCTCGGTTCTTCCACGCCAGCACCGCCCCGACGTGTCAGGCGGCCACGACTGTCCAAAACGGTCACGCAAAACGATGCCGTAGGGCATAGGCCACAGCCAACCCAACTCCTACGATGCGAACCAGGTAAACCCTGGGTGCGCGTCGATCAAGCAAGCCGCCGATTGTCGAACCGGTGTGTCTTCTCCCCGACCGCAACCACGACCATGCGCCTCGTGACGCAGGGACATGTGCACTTCACCAACAAAAACAAGATCGAAGGAGACACACTATGCAGCCGGTAAATGTTTATGCACTTGCGGTGGACTCAACGTTCAACCGCTTCCATGGGCTCATACTTTTTTGGTGTGTGCTCATTCTGATCATCGATGGCTATGACCTCGCCGTCGTCGGCGCTGCTCTTCCGGCAATCATGAAAGACATGAACATCGATCCGACCAGCGCCGGCGTCATGGCCGGTGCTGCACTCTTTGGAACGATGCTTGGCGCAATTTTTCTTGGCACGCTGGCGGACCGTATTGGCCGGCCGAAAATGATCGCCATCTGCGTAGCGCTGTTCAGCATTTTTACCGCCGCGGCAGGGCTGACCAGCGACCCTATCAGTTTCAGCATCTCTCGCTTTGTCGCCGGCCTTGGTATTGGCGGTGTACTGCCCATTTGTACAGCGCAGATGGGGGAGTTTTCCCCGCTCAAACTTCGCACGCGCCTGGTGACCCTGGTTTTCGCGGGCTACTCCGTAGGCGGTATTCTGGTGGCGCTCACTGGCAAGCAGCTCATTGAGAGCTACGGCTGGCAGTGGGTGTTTTATGTAGCACTGCTGCCTGTACTGCTGATCCCCCTGATCCTGAAGACCATGCCAGAGTCCATCGGTTATCTGCTCAAAACCGGCCGTCAGGAGGAACTGCGGGCTATCGCACGCAAAATAGACCCGACGCTCCAGATCGACGAGAACACCGTGATGGTGGGCAACGCTGCGGTCCTGGATAAACAGCAGGCACCCGTTCGGCACCTGTTCAAGGAGGGCCGGGGTTTCAGCACGGTGATGATCTGGGCGGCGTTCATGACTGGCTTGTTTATGGTCTACGCCCTTAACTCGTGGCTGACCAAGCTGATGGCGATGGCTGGTTTCAGCCTGGGCTCGGCGTTGAATTTTGTGATCGTGTTCAACGTGGGCGCCATCGTGGGTGCTATTGGTGGTGGCTGGCTGAGCGACAAGCTCAACATCAAGCACGTGCTGGTCGGTTTCTACATCGTGGGCGCCATTGCGCTGACTGTCTTGGGCTATACGCGCTCAACGACGCTATTGTTTCCGGTGGTATTCGTTGTCGGGGCGTCCACCTTGGGTACCCAGTTGCTGGCCTATGCCTATGCGGGTGATTTCTACCCCTCAACGATTCGTTCGACTGGCGTGGGCTTTGCGTCGGGGGTCGGTCGAATCGGCGCCATCGTTGCCCCTGTTCTTATCGGCTGGCTGGTGTCATTGAACCTGCCGCTCGAGAAAAACTTCATGGCCATCAGCCTGGCTGGCCTGATTGGCGCGGCCGCGGTCACCCTGATCAATCAGTCGCGCGCTGACTCTACACACGTTCGAAAGGCAGCGGCCCTCACTCCCTGAAGCGTTGCGTATCCCCTGTACCCGAATCTGTAAGCCATAAGGCATGAAAATGAACCGCTTATCCCAGCCGCCAGTACCAGCTGAGCTACTTAGCCAGACGATTGATTGGGCGATCGCTTCACGACGCAGCATTCGGGCGTATCTGCCCACGCCTGTACCACGGGAAGAAATCGAGGCGATCCTGGATGTCGCCCGTTTTTGCGCGACAGGCGTGAATATGCAGCCTTGGCGTGTCCACGTAATCACCGGTGCCGCCAAGGCTCAGGTTTCACGGGCTATCGCTGAGCTGGACAACGATCCGTCGCTCAGCGGTGACCTTGAAGACGCTTATGAGTACTACCCACGAGAATGGACATCGCCGTACGTGGACCGGCGCAGGAAAGTGGGTTGGGACCTTTATGGCCTGCTGGGCATCGCCAAGGGTGACAAGCAGCGCATGCACGCTCAGCACGGACGCAACTACCGTTTCTTCGATGCGCCTGTCGGTTTGCTGTTCACCATTGACCGGGTGCTCAAGGAGGGGAGCCTGCTGGACTACGGCATGTTTTTGCAGGCGGTGATGGTGGCGGCGCGAGGAAGAGGGTTGCATACCTGCCCACAGGCAGCCTTTTTGAAGTACCACGAGGTTATTTCCAACGCGCTCGAGATTCCCGCCGAACAGATGCTGGTATGCGGAATGAGCCTTGGCTACGCCGACGAAAACAGCATTGAAAATACGTTGGTGACTGATCGTGAGCCAGTGAGCGCGTTCACTACGTTTCATCACAATAATAAGGAGTCAACACCATGAAGCCTGGTGCCTACGAGAATGGGTTGGAGCAATCCAAGGCCAACTATCTGCCCCTGACGCCCCTCGGATTTCTGGATCGCGCGGCCCTTGTCCACCCGGACCGGGTCGCCGTGGTACATGGTGACCTGCGCAGAACGTGGCGCCAAACGCGCGAACGCTGCTATCGGCTCGCCAGTGCGCTTTCCAACGAGGGCATGGGGGCAGGGGACACGGTTTCGATCCTGTCCCCCAACACCCCAGCCATGCTCGAGGCCCATTTTGGCGTGCCGCTTTGTGGCGCGGTGCTCAATACCGTCAACTACCGCCTCGATGCGGAAGGCGTGGCATTCATCCTGCGTCATGGGGAATGCAAGCTTTTGTTGGTGGATCGCGAATTTGCGGCGCTCGCCGTTGCCGCCCTTGAACGCCTCGAGCACCCACCCGTAGTCATCGACATCAATGATCACTTGGCGCCCCTGGGCAGCAGCATTGGCGATGTCGACTACGAAACCTTTATCGGCCGCGGCAGCCCGGATTTCCAAGGCGTGTGGCCCAGTGATGAGTGGCAGCCCATCGCACTCAATTACACGTCCGGCACCACAGGCGATCCGAAGGGGGTCGTGGCCAGCCATCGCGGTACCTATCTCATGAGCATGCTGCAGATGACCAACTGGCCCCTTTCCCGGGCGCCACGGTACCTGTGGACATTGCCTATGTTCCACGCCAACGGCTGGTGTTTTACCTGGGCTATCACTGCCGCTGCTGGCACCCACGTGTGTTTGAGAAAGGTCTCGGCAGAAGCGGTGTTCGATGCGATAGATACCCAGGGTGTCGATCACTTCTGCGCGGCACCTATTGTGATGGCCATGATCGCCAACTCAGCCGATCGTCCCCCGCTTGAAACGCCGGTTCGCGTGCTGACGGCGGGCTCTCCGCCTCCGGCAACCGTGCTTGATGCCGTCGTTTCCTTAGGCTTCGACGTTGACCACGTGTACGGCATTACCGAAGTATCCGGCACACCGATCAGTTGTGTCTGGCAGGACGGTTGGAATGCGCTCGCGCAAAGTGACCAAGGCGCCTTGCGCGTACGCCAGGGCGCTCGCGCGGCTGGATTTGAGGGCCTGATGGTGGCTGATGCTGACACCCTGCAGCCGGTTCCAAAAGACGGCCACACCACCGGAGAACTGCTGCTCAAAGGCAACACCGTGATGATGGGTTATCTGAAAAACGAAAACGCGACGCGCAAAGCCTTTGAAGGTGGCTGGTTCCACACCGGTGATGTCGCAGTGGTACACCCTAACGGTTATATACAAATCACCGACCGCTGCAAGGACGTCATCATTTCCGGAGGAGAGAATATCTCGTCCGTCGAAATTGAAGAGGCCATCCACTGTCACCCGGCTGTTTTGCATGCGGCCGTCGTCGCGCAGCCTGATGACATATGGGGCGAGGTTCCGTGCGCGTTTATCGAACTCAAAGGCGGGGCTGAGCGGCCTACCGAAGCCGACATGATCGCGTTCTGCCAAGCGCGCCTTGCCCGCTTCAAATGTCCTCGCAGAGTGATCTTCATGGAGTTGCCCAAGACCGCGACCGGGAAAATCCAGAAGTTTCTTCTGCGAGAACAAGCCGGCAGTCGCGATGCAATTGTGCGTTTAGCATCGAGTGGTTGAGCCGAGTTCATTTCGCCCAAGGCGGTAGGGCTCAATCGTTGATATTTCCACCGCATCGTCATCGAGCGTTTCGCATCCAACTCACACGCTGCCACCCATCAAGCAGTGAGCACTCATGCACACTACAAAAACAAAGGGCGCCCACAATGTCGAACAAAAACAATAAACTGTGGTTGGTTTTAGCTATTGCTTCCCCTGCATCCGTCGCATACGCCGATATCGTAAAGGATGCAAAAGGAAGTCTGGAACTCCGTAATTTTTACTACAACCGCGATTACCGAAACGACGGGGCAACTCAATCGAAGCGGGATGAATGGGCTCAAGGTTTCATTCTTAATCTGCAGTCAGGCTTCACTGAAGGCCGGGTTGGCTTCGGTATCGATGCCCAAGGCCTTCTAGGTGTGAAGCTGGACTCGAGTTCGGATCGAACGGGTTCTGGACTCCTCGCCTACGATTCCCAGCGGAACGTCGAAGACGAATACGCAAAGATGACCTTGACCGCGAAAGCGCGTATGGGGCGAAGTGAAATGAAAATAGGCGGGCTCAGCCCGCTGATGCCCCTGCTATGGAGCAACAACAGCAGGCTGCTGCCGCAAGTGTTTCGCGGCGGCATGCTGGTATCCAATGACCTGGATCCACTCTCCATTACGGCGATAAGAGTCAATGCCGTCAGGCAGCGTAACTCCACAGACTTCGAGTCTCTAACCACATTTGGCTATCGGGCTATTGAAGCCGATCACTTCAACTATCTTGCGTTCGACTATAAGGCTCTACCCACGCTGACGCTCAGTGCGCATGCCGCACAGCTTGAGGATCTATATCGGTCGAACTTCTTTGGCATGAAGCTGAACCAACCCATCACTCGCGGTAGCGTTATCGCAGACATTCGCCTGTTCGATGCGAAAGAAGCCGGAGATAAGAACTTAGGGGAGGTGGACAATCGGACACTGAGTAGCTACTTCGCTTACAGCCTTCAAGGTCATACCTTAGGCGGTGGGTATCAGAAAGCATGGGGCGACACCCCGTTCGCCTTTGTTAATGGAACGGACACCTATCTGTTCGCTGAGTCGCTCGCGAGCACATTTACAGCGCCCAATGAACGTATCTGGTTCGCGCGCTATGACTTCGACTTCGTAGCCGTTGGCGTTCCCGGACTTACCCTCGGCCTCAAGTATGTGAGCGGCCAAGATGTTGACCCAACGGTGCTGACGACACGCCAGGCGGCTGCGTTGAGAGCGGAAGACGAAGAGGGGAAAGAGTGGGAGCGTGTGACTGACCTTACTTACGTTGTGCAAGGCGGCCCGGCGAAAGGTGTCGCCGTGCAGTGGAGAAACTCGACCAATCGCTCGACCTACGCCGACAGCGCAAACGAAAACCGCCTCATTGTTCGTTATACGCTGAACTTCTAGTCGAGCATTGGGCGTTTTTCTCAGTCGGCTTCTTCATTGGTTCTTTCTGAGATGCCTGGCTTTTATCGTCGCGTTCAGCGGCTTTGATGCGCACAACAAGAGGTTCATCCCGCAGCTGTTGCAATCGGTTCATACAACGACAAGCGCCGCTGATCCCTGGAGGGACAGCGGCGTTATTGTTTAACGCCTGAGGCTATTTGTAATGTTGCTCAAACACCGCCAATTGCTCAGGCTTGATCAACTGAAAGGGCACCCAGACGTCCGTTTCCACCGGCTCTCCCTTGATCATCTTGAGTGCTGCCTGTACCGCGCTGGTCGCCTGGGCCTTGGGGTCCTGGAACACCGAGGCGACCAGCATCCCGCGCTTGATCGCCGCCAGGCCGTCGGGCAGGCCGTCGATGCCGACGATGGCGACCTCGCCCTTGGCTTTGCCGGCCTGCTGCAAGGCCATGGCCGCACCGATGGCCATCTCGTCGTTGTTGGCGACGATGGCGTCAAACCGACTGCCGGCCAGCAACCAGTTGCTGGTCAGGTCCATCCCTTTGTTACGCTGCCACTCGGCACTTTGCTGCTCGACGATCTTGATCCCGGGATAGTCCTTGAGCACCTGTTTGACGCCTTCGGTGCGGTCGTGGGTGGCGTTTTGCGCCAGGTCGCCCATGATGATCGCCAGATTGCCCTTGCCTCCGAGCTTTTCGGCCAGGTAGCGCATCTGCAGTTGGCCGGCCTCAATGTCATTGGACGCCACCGTAACGACGCCTTTGGGCAAGGTGCGCTCGTCCGGGTGACGGTTGACGTAGACCAGTGGCGTCTTCGCTTCGACCGCGGCGCGGGTGATGTTGGCCGTGGCGGAGGTGTCTACCGGCAGGACAATGACCGCATCCACTTTCTGGTTGATAAAGCCTTGGACCTGGTTGAGTTGGCGCACCACATCGCCTTGGGCGTCCTCGAACTGGATGTGCACGTTTTCCTTTTTCGCGGCCTCGTCCAGGCCGTTACGCACATAGGTCATGAAGTTGTCGTCGACCCTGGCGATGCTGACGCCGATGCGGTATTCGGCGGCGGCCCATTGGCTGAACAGCAACAGCAGGGTGGCGAAAAGCAGTGTGCAACGACGCATGATGGTTTTCCTTTTGTTGTTATGGGTTGTACGTCACCAAGAGATGAAAATCTGCCGCACGTTTTGAATTCGGCGCGGCTTTATCCATCAAGCGTGAAGGCCTGCCGGAAACGCTCAAGCGCGACCTCGCTGTCACCGCTGGCCCAACCTTCGAGGCCGACGACACCGCTGTATCCCATGCCGAACAGGGCCCTGGCAATGGCGGGATAGTGGATTTCACCGGTGCCGGGCTCCATGCGCCCCGGGACGTCGGCGACCTGGATTTCGCCGATGGCGTTGCCGGCGCGCTGGATCAGTTCGATCAGGTTTCCTTCGCCGATCTGCGCGTGATAGAGGTCCAGGTTCATCTTCAGGTGGGGGCTGCCCACGGCTTCGATCAGCGCCAGGGTATCGTCAGCGCGGGCGAACGGCGTGCCGGGGTGGTCGACTTCGGTATTGAGGTTTTCCAGCAGGAATACCCGACCTGCGTCTTCGCCCAGGCGGGCGATTTTTTCCAGCGTCTTGCAGGCGCTCAACCACATGCGGCCGGTGGCCTGGGCCACGGGTTTGACCGGCAAGCCCTGGGCGTCCAGGCCGGTGCCGTGCAGGTTCAGGCTCGGGCAACCCAATTGAGCGGCGACGGCCAAGGACTCCTGGGCGCTGTCGAGCAGCTGCCGGATCGCCTCGGGATCGGTCAGGTTGCCCGAGAGGTAGCCGGTCATGGAGGTGAAGTCCGCGCCGGTCGCGGCGAGGGCTTGGATGTCTTTGCTCGCCCAGTTCCATATCTCGACGCTGAAGCCCAACGCATGGATGCGTTTGACCCGTTCGATGAAGGGCAGGTCGATGAAAACCATCTCGGCGCTGATCGCCAGTTTGAACGGTATGAAGCTCATGAAAGCGCTCCTTGCACACGCACCGTCTTGCCCTGTTGGAAGGACTCGATACAGGCGCGGGCGATGGCCAGTGCCGCCCGCGCGTCTTCACCGCTGGCCAAGGGTTTTTCTCCACTGCGCACGCAGTTGGCGAAGTGGTTGAGCTCGGCCACATAGGCATCCCGCAGCAAGTCGGTGTCCATGCGCTGGGTGTCGGCCTGGACCCCATTGGCCAGATACCGCAGCAAGTCAGAGTCGTTGACGTTGCCCATGGTCAGCATGCCAGCGCTGCCGAACACTTCGCCGCGGACATCGTAGCCATACACGGCCTGGAAGTTGGCCTCGGCCGTGGCGATGGCACCATTGTCGAAACGGATGGTGACCACCGCGGTGTCGAGAAAACCTTTGTCCTTGTAGGCGGGGGCGATCAGGGCATCGGCCATCACAAAGACCTCAACCGCCTCGGCACCCGGATTCAGGTAGCGCAGGGTATCGAAGTCATGGATCAGGGTTTCCAGGAAGATCACCCATTGCGGCGACGCGGCCGGGTTGTTCAGCGCCGGGTCGCGGGTCAGCGAGCGCAGCAGTTGTGGCGTACCGATCCGGCCGGCAACGACGTCCAGGTGAGCGGTGCGGAAACTTCTGGCAAAACGGCGGTTGAAGCCGACTTGGAGCGTCACTCGTGCATCGGCAGCGGCGGCGATGGCGCGGTCAGCTTCGTCCAGGGTGATGGCCATCGGTTTTTCACAGAACACCCCTTTGCCGGCCCGGGCCGCACTGATCACCAGTTCGGCATGGCTGCGTGCCGGGGCGGCAATCAGCACGGCGTCGATGTCCGGGTCATCCAGCAATTGCTGTGGATCGGCATAGACCTTCTGCACGTCCAGTTCTGCTGCCAGTCGTGCGGCCTGGCCAGGGGTAGGATCGGCGATGGCGGCGAGGCACGCGCCGGGGATGTGCCGGGCGGCGGTCAGGCCGTGAAAACTGCCCATGCGACCAGCGCCGATAAGGCCCAGGCGGAGGATCTTGGATGTGCTCATGAACATGACTCCCTTTATTGTTTTTACGACTCGGCGATAAGAATGTCCTCGTCTGTTCATCCAGGGAGCAAGCGCTGTGCCAATAGCTATATTGTTGATATTTAACGGTTTTAATTTGAATGACTGTTCATTTGAATGACATGTCTATACTGACATGTCGAAAATATGAACATGTGGCCGGACAATGGATCAGCAACCTGCAGCATTGAGCGCCGAAGACCGCGATTACCTCACCACCCTGGGCCCTGCGTCGTTGAACGAAGGACCCAGCACGGCGCTGGATGAGGCCTGGCGAGCGTGCTTGCGGGGGGAGGTTGATCCTCCTGCCGGGATCCGCCGGGTGATTTGGGCGTCCTGGTTGCGCAGCGTCAATGCCGGCCTCGATCCGGAAGACGGCGAGTACCGTTTTGTCGCGCCTGCCGACCTGACCGCGACACTGGCCGCCAACCGGCTGCTGATCGCCGCGGCGGCGCAAGTCATGCGCGGTTTGCTCGCTTATAACCCCAGGGGCCATATCAACCTGACCGATGCCGAAGGCACGACGTTGTACTTCTGTGGCCTGGACCTCACCCCCAGAGGCAGTCGACTGCTGGAATCGATACAGGGCACCAATTGCACCGGTCTGGCGATCGTCGAAGACCGTTTGGTGTATGTGCTGGCCGAGGAGAACTTCGGGCTTGGCCTGCGCCAGCGCCGCATGCATTGTGCCGCCGCGCCAATCCGCGATGCCCAGGGCCGGACGCTGGGTATGTTGACCTTGACGGCGGAGCCGGGCTGGTTTCATTTCCATACGCTGGGCACCGTCCAGGCCGCGGCCGAGGCCGTCTCCAGGCAGATGACACTGCAAGCCTTGCTCGAGGAGCAACAAACCGTCCTTGAAGTGCTCAACGAGGGGTTGGTGGTATTGGATGAGCGCGGCTGCATCAAGGCGCTCAACCATTACGCCCGACAATTGTTCCGCGTGGGGCATGACCTGCTCGGCAGTCCGTTCAAGAGCCTGGGCAAGAGCGAATTGACCGATGCGGTCCTGTTCGGGGGCGGGGAAGGGGTACGGGACCTGGATTGCACCTTTGAACTGCACGACCGCAGCCATCTGGCCTGCCTGGTGTCGGTCTGCCCGCTGGAGCAAGGTGGACGGATTGTTTCGTTGCGCGAGAACCGACGCATCCGTGAAATCACCCGGCGGATCATTGGCACCCAGGCCAGCTACACCTTCGAAACCATCCTGGGCCGCTCACAGGCGATTCAGGATGCACTGCACCTGGCCCGGATTGCCAGTCGCAGTGATTCCACCACGCTGATCCTCGGTGAGAGCGGCACGGGCAAGGAACTGTTCGCCCAGGCCATCCATAATGCCAGCGACCGTAGTGGCGGGCCTTTCGTGGCGGTCAATTGCGGGGCCATTCCCCGTGACCTGGTGCAGAGCGAACTGTTCGGTCATGTCGAAGGCGCCTTCACCGGATCGGCTCGCGGTGGGTCGGCAGGCAAGTTCGAATTGGCCGATGGCGGGACGATCTTCCTCGACGAAATCGGTGACATGTCCTTCGATGCGCAGGTCAGCTTGCTGCGTGTCCTGCAGGAAGGCGAGGTGACACGGGTGGGGGCGAAGAAATCGCTGCGGGTCAACGTTCGCATCATCGCCGCCACCCATCGCAACCTGAGCCAGGCGGTGGCCGAGGGCGCCTTTCGTGAGGACCTTTACTACCGGCTCAACGTGCTGAACCTGACGGTGCCGCCGCTGCGGATGCGCCGCGAAGATGTGCCGTTGCTGGCGCGGCATTTTCTTGCGCGGTGTGCCCGGTCGCTACGCAAGACGATGCAGGACCTTTCACCAGGGGCGTTGGAGATGCTTGGCGGCTATCACTGGCCGGGCAATGTCCGTGAGCTGGAAAACGTCATTGAGCGAGCGACCAACCTGGCGCTGACCGAACTGATCGAACCGAGCGATCTTGCGCTGGAAATCAGGCAGCGAGGACGGCCATCGCCGTGGGTAGGTGTGCCTGAGCCGCGGACGGCTCCGGACCTGGGCACCCATGAGATGAATGCCATCATCGCCGCCCTCAAGGACACGCGCGGAAATATCCGCCTGGCCGCTCAACGGTTGAATGTGTCACGTGGCGGGCTGTACAACAAAATGAGTCGATTTGGGCTCAAGGTCGATGCGTTTCGTTCGTAGCGGGTGGCGCAACGCTGACGGTGAAACGGGCGGTCAGTTTGCCGCCCGATCAACCCATTGCCTGGCTAAGTGGAGTCAGAAAACGGTTTTCTTGAAGGGGCGAACGGAGACGCCCCGATAGAACGACAAAATGGCCAGCACCTGCACGATGACGGCTGCTGTCACGACAGCGACGATGGCGTGATTCGGATCGGTGAAGGCGGCGCGCAACAGGCCAAAAAAGGCCGGGGCGAAGGCGTAGGTGGCCTGGCTGATCGCAACCATCAGGGCGATCACCCTGGCGGTGTGTTCACGGCTGAACTCCGCCTGTGCTATCAGCGGCGGCAAGGAGGTGGCATTGCCAATGCCCGAACCGATCAGCACCACGGCTATCCAGGCCACTGTCGGGTGAAGGTCCAGGCCCAGAAGCATCAGCGTGCCCAGCATCTGGACGGTATAACCGAGGCAAGCCAGCTGTCGGCGATTCATACCTTGGGTCATCAAGCGTGCGGCGACGTATCGCCCGCCTATCGCACTGGCGGTGGCCAGCCCCATGGCGAATGAGGCGTCATGGGCCCCCATGCGTCCCACCAGGATCGAGTACAGGTGCGCGATCAAGCCGATCTGGGCGAACAGCCCCAAGGACATGCCGGCTGCCAGGGTGCGGAAACTGGCCGACCTGAGCGTCTGCATGACGGTCCACTGCGCGGGGCTGGCGCTGATTGGCACGGGGGCCGGCGGGGCTGCATTGTCGGGATGTTGTCCCTGGCTTTGTGGGGTTTTGTTGAAAACCAGGAAGGCGAAAGCGCCTATGAGCAGCACCGCGATGACGCTGATCAGCGCCGCCGCCGGGGCAAAGCCGAAACGCTCGATCAGCCACACCCACAGCGGCGAAAAGATCACGCCTCCCAGGCTGGCGCCGTTATAGGCCTTGCCCAAGGCCTTGGGTCTTTCCTTGACGTACCACGGCGCGATGAGGGTGTTAACGGCCGCGGCCCCCAATGTCACCCAGCCGATACCCGAGCAGACGGCGCCGGCATACAGCACCCAGGGCTGGTTGGCCTGCGCCCAGAGGTTCACGCCGATGCCCAGGACGATGCTGCCAAGCAAGGTGATGGCGGGGATGCCGAAGCGTGCATAAAGGCGTGGCAGGTTGGCGATGACCATCGTGCCGCTGAGAAAGTGCAAGGTCACGGCAGCCGAGACTTGGGCGATTGGCCAACCCGTGCGCTCAATGACCGCCTGCATGTAAATCGGCGGGCCATAGAAGCCGATTCCCCAACCGATCATCGCCAGGATGAACGTGCAGGCCAGTACGGTTTTGCCAAAAAAACGGGTGTGTGTCATCGCCATCTCCTCCAGGGTGGCTCACAGACTATGCGCGCGACAGGTTCCTCACTTCGTGGTGCGTCGAACAATGGATGTCGAGCACGATTGCTTGTCCAGATCCAGGCCGGGCGCGACAAGGGTGGGTTTTCAGCGATCCGGAACCGATCAGGGGGCCGGGGCAGAAAGGATGTTACAAACTTGCTATTTCCCTTTCGGGCCGATGACAGCAGAGCCGACTATCCTTGCGGACACTGAACGTAAACGCTGCATCCATAAAAAAAGAGACGCCATGTCACATTATGATCGCGCCATAGGCTCCAGGCCCGGCATCTCACGCGGTGATCGAAGCTGTTTGACCAGGTCCCGGTTGCTCCGGATAGTTTCAATGACGATGCTCTGTCTTTTCACGGCAACGCCTGGGTATGCCCAGGACCTGCCCGCCGCGACGGACACGACGGTGACGGTGGCTCAAGCGCAGGAAATGGTGGCCAGGGCCACCCTCGGTGCCGTTCCCTGGAGCGGCCCCGAGTCCGGTCCGCCCGCCCAGCGCGGCAAGAGCATCGCCATTGTCGCGGAAGATATGCGCAACGGCGGCATTGTCGGCGTGGCCCAGGGCGCCCGCGAGGCCGCCAAGGCGATGGGCTGGACGCTGAGGGTATTCGATGGCGCTGGATCCTCGGCCGGGCGTGCAAAGGCCTTTGCCGACGCCCTGGCGGCGAACCCCGATGGGCTCATTCTGTGTGGCGCCGATGCCCTTGAAAACAAGGAGGCGCTGGCTGTCTTCGCCGACAAGGGCGTGCCGGTGGTGGGCTGGCACGCCGGGGAGCGCCCCGGACCGATTGTTGGCACACCGATGGCCATGAACGTCACGACCGACCCGCTGGAAGTGGCTCGCATCACGGCCATGGCGGCGGTGGCGCAGTCGAACGGAAAGGCCGGGGTGGTGATCCTGACCGACTCCAGGTACAGCATCGCCATGGCGAAAGCCAAGGCCATGGAAAGCGTCATTCGGGCCTGTCGGGAATGCTCGTTGCTGGAGATGCGCGATGTCGCGATCTCCGAAAGTCGCGAGAAGATGCCGGCGATCACCACGGAACTGCTTCAGCGCCATGGCAAGCGTTGGACCCACACACTGGCCATCAACGACATCTATTTCGACTATGCGGTTGCCACCTTGGCCAGCGCCGCGATACCCCGCGACGGCATCAGTCTGTTGTCTGCCGGTGACGGTAGCGCTTCGGCGTTCTTGCGCATACAGGAAAAAAACTACCAGACCGTCACCGTGGCCGAACCGCTCAATGTGCATGGCTGGCAAGTGATCGATGAATTGAATCGACTGATGGCGGGCCAGCCGGTGAGCGGCTTCGTGGCACCGGTTCACTTGGTCAATGCCGACAATATCGCTTTGGACGGCGGGACGAAGCTGCTGTACGACCCAAGCAATGGTTATCGAGAGATCTATCGATTCCAATGGAATCCCTGAGCGTTGCACATGGTTTCACGGCAGGGGGGCCTGGGGCTTCCAGGCTGCCAACGCTCCGTCGAAAAATAATCTCGTCGACCTGTCGATTTGGACCATTGCCATTCGATTAGCCCGTAGAGCCGCCACAAGGGTGGCCATTCTCAGGAGATACGAGCATGCGATTTATGGTGATCGTCAAGGCCAGTCCGGAATCGGAAGCCGGAGAAATGCCCAGCGAAGAACTGCTGGCCGCCATGGGCGCCTACAACGAAGAGTTGGTCAAGGCCGGGGTGATGCTCGCCGGTGAAGGCCTGCATCCCAGTGCCGAAGGCGTGCGTGTGCAGTTTTCCGGCAAGAACCGGACTGTCGTCGATGGGCCCTTTGCTGAGACCAAGGAGCTGATCGCCGGCTTCTGGATCTTCAAGGTCCAGTCATTGCAGGAGGCCATCGATTGGGTCAAGCGTTGCCCGAATCCGATGGTCAGCGACAGCGAAATCGAAATCCGCCAGATCTTCGAACTCGAGGAGTTCGGCGAGTCCTTTACCCCCGAGTTGCGCGAGCAGGAGGAGCGCTTGCGGGCGCAGATGGCCGGTCAATCGTGAAACCGACGACAGGAGAACCCAGCATGAGAATCATCCCGTACCTGACCTTCAACGGCCGCTGCAAGGAAGCCTTTGCATTTTACAAGGACGTGCTTGGCGGCGATCTGTTTTCCATGTCCTATGCCGAGGCGCCCGAGGACGTCGGCATGCCCAAGGACGCCAGCCTGATCATGCACGCCTGCCTGACCGTGGGCCATTTCAGCCTGATGGCGTCCGACTGCCCACCGGGCCAGCCGTATAGCAAACCACAAGGCGTATCGATTTCCCTCAATGTCGACAGCGTGAAGGAGGCCGAGCGGCTGTTCGAACGCTTGAGTGAGGACGGTCACGTGCAGATGCCCTTGGACAAGACCTTCTGGGCGGAACGCTTCGCCATGTTCGAGGACCGTTTTGGAATCGCCTGGATGGTCAATTGCGAGGGCCAGCCATAAGTCGAACGCTGCCTGGTTGCGATGCGCCGCCTGGCCCTTGGCAGCGCTCGCGACATGCCTCACTTCCTGCCCATGGATTGACGATTCTGGCGAGTACGCTTGCCAGGTTTTCCCTCCATCGTGTGAACCTTGCGCCAATACTGCGTTCACTTATTGAGTTGCCGCTTTACATGACCCTGTGGGAGCGAGCTTGCTCGCGATGACGGAGCGTCAGTCTCTATCCCTGTTACTGATCCACCGTCATCGCGAGCAAGCTCGCTCCCACAGGGGGGCAGTCTGAATCTGACGGTGGCCCCAGTGCCGATAAGGACTTCGCATGCACCCGACCTCATCCACATTCCCCTTGAACGCCACAGTCGAACGCGAGCTCAGCCCGCGCGCGGTCAGCACGGGGATCGTCCTCGGTATCCTGCTGACACCTTCCAATGTCTACGCCGGGTTGAAGATCGGTTGGTCGTTCAACATGTCGATCATTGCCTTGCTGATCGGTTATGGCATCTGGCAAGGCTTGGCCAGTCGATCAGTGGGGCGACTGCCCTGGACCCTGCACGAAAGCAACATCAACCAGACGGTGGCTTCTGCCGCGGCGTCGATCATTTCCGGTGGGCTGGTCGCGCCCATCCCGGCCTACACCCTGCTGACCGGCCAGCAGTTGGATGCCATTCCCATGGTGGCCTGGGTTTTTTCGGTGAGTTTCCTGGGGATCTGGATCGCCTGGTACCTGCGACCCTCACTGCTCAATGACAAGGCGCTGAAATTTCCCGAAGGCATGGCGACCCTGGAAACGCTGCTGCACATCTACAACCACGGCCACGAGGCCGCGACGCGTTTGAAGGTGCTGCTCGGCGCCGCGTTGCTGTCCGGGCTGGTCAAGGCGGTCGACACCTTCATGTGGGCCATCCCGCGCTGGTCTCCGAGTGCTCAACTGGAGCGCCTGACCTTTACCGCGGACCCTTCGCTGCTATTGGTGGGGTTCGGCGGGATCATCGGTATTCGCGTGGGCCTGACCCTGCTGCTCGGTGCTGTGCTGGCGTGGGGCGGGTTGGCGCCGTGGCTGTCGGACCAGGGCCTGGTGCAGTTGCCGCACGGCAGCAGCGGCCCGCAGTTCGCGGCGCTGGTGGAGTGGTTACTGTGGCCGGGGGTGAGCCTGATGGTCTGTTCGACCCTGGCCTCACTGGCGATTCGCTTGTGGGCATTGCACCGGTCCACCAAGGCGGGCGGCGGGGCGATCTGGACGATACCCAAGCCTGGGCCTGCCGCCGGTTTCGCACTGTCGATCCTCCTGGTGGTCAGCCTGCAAGTGCTGTTGTTCGGTATCAACCCGTGGATGGCCTTGTTGACCATTCCCCTGGCGATCTGCCTGGCGGCGGTGGCGGCCCGGGTGGTCGGCGCCACGGGTATTCCGCCAATCGGGGCCATCGGGCAATTGTCCCAACTGAGTTTCGGCATCGTCGCCCCGGGCCAGGTGCCGATCAACCTGATGAGCGCCAACACCGCCGGTGGTTCGGCCGGGCAGTGCACCGACTTGATGAACGACTTCAAGGTCGGCCGGGCGATTGGCGCCACGCCGCGCAAGCAATTGATCGCCCAGACCCTGGGTATTTTCATCGGTAGCATCGTCGGCGTGCTGGCCTATCTGGCCCTGATCCCGGATCCGCAAACCATGCTGCTCACCGAAGAGTGGCCGGCCCCGGCGGTCGCCACCTGGAAGGCCGTGGCGCAAACCCTGACCCTGGGCCTGGATTCATTGTCAGCGAGCATTCGCTGGGCGATTTTCATCGGCGGCCTGGTGGGTTTGTTGTTGGGGATCCTCGACAGCCTGCTGCCAGCGCATCGGGCCCGCTACCTGCCGAGCACGGCGGCCCTGGGCCTGGCCTTCGTCCTGCCGGCCTCCGTGTCCTTGATGATGGCGCTCGGTGCGGTGCTGACGTGGCTGGTGAGCTGTCGCTGGCCGAGCCTCACCGAACGCTTCGCCATTACCGCGGCGGCGGGGTTGATTGCCGGGGAGAGCATTACCGGAGTGGGGGCGTCGTTGTGGCAGATGCTGGGGGATGGGTGAGTAGACACCCATCGCCCAATCGTGCCGTCGCCCCGAAGGTTCAAGCCCTGGCCGCGTACCGGAGCCTGGATTTCACCCCTGTCATGCAGTGCGACCGCCGAGCACTTCAGCCACCCAGTCGGCGATGTACTGGCCGGCATTGATACTGTTGTCGAAACTCGAATGCTGCACGCCACCCTCACGTTCGGTGAAGACTTTCAGCTCGCGCTTCGGACTGTTGACCAACTGCTCGTAGGTGCGGTGTGCCCATTTCAGTGGAATCTGCGAATCCTTTTCACCGTGGGTGACCAGGAAAGGCACCTTGATGCGATCCAGAATACCGTCCAGATGGACATTCTCGGCAATGGCCATGAACTCGTCGGTGTCCTTGGCGCCCCAGACCCAAGCCACGTGCGACCAGTAATGCGGCACCGGGAAGCTGCCTTCTTTCTCCAGGCGGCGTTTCTGTACATCGCGCCAGTCGTGGTTGGCGCCCCACACCACACCGCACGCGAAGCGTGGCTCGAAGGCGACCGCGCGCGGACAGTAATAGCCGCCAAGCGACACACCTTCCAGGCCAATGCGTTTGGCGTCGACATCGTCGCGGGTCTCCAGCCAATCCACCACACGACTGGCCCAGTGCTCGCTGTCAAAACGCGCCGTCAGGTGATGCAGGCGCAGCGCCTCGCCCGTGCCGGGCTGGTCGATGATCAATGACGACACGCCACGTTTGGCCAGCCAGGCGGGCAGGCCGACGCGGTATTTCATTTCTTTGGTGGAATCCAGTCCATTGACCTGCACCAGAATCGGCGCTGGGCCGCTGACGCCTTCGGCACGGACCAGCAGACCGGATATGTGTTTGCCTTCGTAAGGGATTTCAACGCGCTCGCAGTTTTCTCGTGCCAGCTCGATGCCGCGTTGGAAGGTGTGCAGAAAGCGTTGGTACAGCTGCGTACGGCCAGGGGCACCATGGGCCTGCAGGCGTTCGCAGCTCAGGTAGTAGGTGGCGGCGCGGTTGTATTTTTCACCGGCAGACAACATTCGGCCCTTGCCTTCGTCTTCTTCTGCCAGGCCGCACAGCTTGTCGGCCATGTTCGCCCAGGTCTCACGAAAGGCTTTGCTGCCGGCGGCGTCCGGTTGCTTGGCGGCCTCTTGCAGCGGCGCGCACATTTCCTCGATTTCGCCGATGCGGGCGCCCATTTCAATGGCCAGGTCGACGGAAAGATTCCACACGTAGTTGGTCGGGAAGTAGCGAAACATGATGGTGATTGTCCTTGTGCAAGCAAAGGCAGGCGGCCAGTTCCGGGCGGAGATCGCCAGCCCTGGCGGTTCGAAGCAGGCTAAGGGGAGGACCATTGTTTGGCCAATCGCGAGTCGGGATGGGAGGTATTGCGAACGGAGATAGAGCGTATGTGCGCCGTCGACCCAGGAGGTTTTTCCTCTCCGATCAAGCCGCGAATCCGGATACCTACCATCGTACTTTGCGATTGCTCATAACGCAGGATGCGATTGGTGTCATTGGGGGACGACTCACTAGAGTTGGCGCTGCACCGCGCCGTTGGTTGGCGCCTCGGGCGTACAAAACAACAAGAACAAGGTATTGGCAGATGAGTGAGTCCCATTGCGGCACAACGATCAGCCCGGGCGCCAAGGGCAGGCTGTTTTTCCACGACCGTGCGAGGAGTCGGGCATGTTCGTACTGAATCGCGTGCTCGCGAATCTGTCGGTGGGGGCCAAGCTGTCGCTGGGGTTCGGCCTGGTGCTGCTGGTGACTCTGGGGGTAGCGCTCACGGCTTTTCGCTCCCTGGGTGTGCTGCAGCAGCGCGGTGAGCAATCGCGTCAGGAGTCATCGATCCAGGCACTGATCCTGCGTGCGCGTATCGCCGAGAAGGCATTTGCCCTGGATCTCGCTCCGCAGCGCCTGGACCAGGTCCGCGAGACGATCGGCAAACTGAATCAACAACTCGATGATGATCCGGCCAACAGCGCAGCGCGCGCCAGCGTACGCACGGCCGTCAGCGCCTATCTGGAGCAGTTCCTCGGCTATGCCGATTCGTTGCGCCGGGCTCGCGAAGCGCGATTGCGCATGCAGGCACTGGCGCAGACCGCTGGTGACAGTTTTACCCTGCTGTTTCTCGACCAACTGGATGCGCTTAACACTCGGTTGGGGCAGGGGGCGCCACCGAGCAGCGAGCAGATGGTGTTGCTCGAACAGACGGTCGCGTTGCGGGACAAGCTCGCCAAGCTGCGTGACAGCGAGCTGTACTACTCGCTCGATGGTGAGGAGCGTTACCGCAGCGACTGGGAAATGAGCATGAGTGACCTGCTCGCCGCCATGCAGGCGCTGGATCTTGGCGAGCAGCAAAGTGAGTCGCTGCAGGAGGCGAGCAGGGCCTTGGGCGACTATCGCAAGGCCTTCGTCGAGTTCGTCGACAGCCGCAAGCAAAGCGCGCAAAGCAGCGCGGCGATGAACGCACAGACCGACCAGGTGAGCAGGTTGCTGGCCGAGGCCGATGAACAGCAAAGGCAGGCGGTGCTGGACGATAACCGCGATGCCGATCGCCACTTGGGGTTGATCACTGTTTTGGCACTGGCCTTGGGCATGGGTGCCAGTCTGCTGATTCGCCAGTTGATTGTGCAGCCACTGCGCCAGGCCGTGCAGTTGGTCCAACACGTGGCTGCGGGGGACTTGAGTGATCCGCCGTCAGACAGTGGTCGTCGAGATGAGCTGGGCCAACTGTTGGGCACCGTGGGCAGCATGCTGGGCAGCCTGCGTGGATTGGTCGGGCGTATCGACCTTGGTGTCGGCTCGCTCAACGGCATGGCCGGCAGCCTGGCTGAAGTGACCCTGAGCAACAGTCGCGGTGTCGAACACCAACGCCAGGAAACCGAGTTGGCCGCCACCGCGATGCAACAGATGGCCGCCACGGCGCAGGAGGTCGCCCGCAACGCGGGTGAGGCCAGCGAAGCGGTGGCGCATGCCGATCAACAAGCGCGCGAGGGCGATGAGTTGGTGCGCCAGGCGGGTGGCAAGATCGACCATCTGGCCAGGGAAATGAGTGGCTGCGCGCAAGCCATGCGCAACCTGCTGGTGGAGAGCGCGGCGATTGGCGGCGTGCTCGATGTCATCAAGGCGGTGGCCGAGCAGACCAACCTGCTGGCGCTGAATGCCGCCATAGAGGCCGCGCGGGCGGGCGAGCAGGGGCGTGGCTTCGCGGTGGTTGCCGATGAGGTGCGTGGCCTGGCACGGCGCACTCAGCGTTCGACCACGGAAATCGAAGGGTTGATCGTTCGTTTGAGCGGTGTGGCCCAACAGGCCGCCGAGCGCTTGCAAGGCAGTCATGCGCTAAGCGATGAAACGGTAGTGCTTGCCGCGCAAGCTTCCCAGGCGCTGGCGCGGATCACCCGGGCGGTGTCCCGCATCGAGCAGATGAACCAGCAGATCGCCGCGGCCGCCGAGCAGCAGAGCGTGGTGGCCGAGCAAGTCAGCCAGAGCATGACGCGGGTGCGCGAAGTGGCGGAGGGTAGCGCCAGGGAAAGCCTGCAACTGCAAGTCTCAACGAACGACTTGCAACGGGTTGGCGGCGAGCTCAAGACGGCCGTCGGGCACTTCCGTACCTGACTCGTCTCCAGGCTACGGCAGCAACTACTGCTCCAGCTCGTTGATGATCTGACTGATTTTCGCCCGCAGCCAACGGTGCATCGGATCCCCCTCCATGGTCCGGTGCCAGAGCATGAACTCACGCATCACCGGGATTTTCACCGGTGGTTGCAGGATGCGCAGCGGCAGGTAGTTGGCGTAGAGCCTGGCCATGCGCTGGAGCATGGTGGCGACGCGTTGAGTGCCGACGATCAACTGCGGGAGGGTGTTGAAGTCGTGGGTCACCACTTCCATGCGACGGGTGAAACCGTACTGGCTCATCAGCCATTCTTCGACGCTCAACTGCCGGTTGCGGCCAAAAATCACGGAGACATGGCCCATCTCGATGTATTGATCGAGGGTGATGCTGTCGCCCACTTGGGTGTTGCCGTCCCACACCACGCAAACGTGCTCTTCTTCGAATAGCAGCTGCGATGGATGGCCTTCGATGAGATAGCGCTCAGGCACGATCATCATGTCGGCCTCGCCGCGCATCAGCATTTCGGTGGACGTGTCGCCGGGGCCGAGCAGTTCGAAGGTGATGTGCGGGGCTTCCAGGGAGATCTTCTGGATCACCCGGGCAAACAGGACGCTGATCAGATAGTCCGAAGTGATCAGGCGAAAATGACGCTTGCTGGTGGCGGGGTCGAACACCGGTTTGGCGGTGATCGAGGACTGGATCGTCAGCAGCACCTGGCGCACGGGTGCCGCCAGTTCGCGGGCGTAGGGCGTGGGCTGCATCTTGCGCCCGACCTGTGCCAGCAGTTCGTCTTCGAAGTAGAGGCGCAGCCTGCCCAGCACGCCGCTGGTGGCGGATTGGGTCATGTGCAGGCGTTCGGCGGCGCGGGTGATGTTCTGCTCTTCCAGTAGCACATCCAGCGCCACCAGGAGATTGAGATCCAGGTGGTTAAAGCGCATGGCGGTCTCGATTCTTGTATTTATTTTGTAAATACCTTCCGGCCTTCCTATCGCGGCGTCAAGTCCCGAGCGTGGGTGAATCGAACGATGCCTGTTCGATTTTCCAGACCCTTTGCGCTGTGCAGCCAGGTATCGCATTTGCCGATAGGTCGCATCCCGACAAGCGATTAGTCAGTGGGTTTGTACCCCTTCAGTATCGGCCCACAGTCGGTTGGCGTGACGCTTGATCGACTCCAAGACCAGCCTCGGCAGCGCTGCGCCTGGCACGGCTCCCGTAAGCGGGGTGCCGGCCTGCGCTGAATAATTACAATGGAGTGGTAACTCAATGAACATCATTGGCCTTGATGCCTTGATTTTTGGCGTCGACGACATTCAAGCCTGTACCCATTGCCTGCGCGACTATGGCCTGCATCCTGTCGATGTCGACAGCGAGGGCGGACGTTTTGAAGCGCTCGACGGTACGGCGGTGATCATCCGTCGTGCTGACGACGCCCGTCTGCCGGCAGCCATCGGGCCTGCCCCCTCGATTCGTGAAACCGTTTATGGCGTGGCAAGCGTGGCTGATCTCGAGGCCATCGCCGATGAATTGGGGCACGACCGCCTGGTGACCCGCGGTGCCGATGGCTCCGTGCACAGCGTGGACGATATGGGGTTTGCCATTGGGTTCCAGATCAGTGTGCGGCGTCCCTACAGCGCACCAGCCGACCTGACCAATGCACCCGGCCATGCCCCCCAGCGACCGGTCAACCAGCCGGGTATCAACCCTGATATGCAGGCCTTGCCGCGGACGCTGTCCCACGTGGTGTACTTCGTGCCGGATGCGGCCAAGGCCGAAGCTTTTTACAAGCGCCTGGGCTTCGTGACCACCGACACCTTTGTCGGTGCCGGTCCGTTCATGCGCCCGGCCGGTTCCGATGATCATCACTGCCTGTTCATGATCCAGACGCCACCGCACATGAAGGGTTGCGAGCACTTCACCTTTCACATGGGCAGCGGCACGGAGGTGCTGTTGGCCGGGCGTCGCTTCGAGCAACAAGGCTGGACCAGCTTCTGGGGGCCGGGGCGGCACCTCTTTGGCTCCAACTGGTTCTGGTACTTCAACAGTCCGTTGGGCTGCCACATCGAATACGACGCAGACATGGACAAGCACGATGACGCCTGGCAAGCGCGCCAGGCGCCGTTGTCGGCGGATAACTCGCAGCTGTTCCTGTTCACCTCCCGGGAAAAATGGTTCCCGAGCGGCCCGCCGCCCAAGCAGGCCTGAGTGCGGATGTCGTCCATGAGTCACGATGCTCATGTTCTCTGTCGCCTGGATGAGTTGGTCGAAGGGCACGCACGCGGGTTCGATCCCCTGGGCACGGGGAAGGACAGTGTGTTCGCCCTGCGCCATGGCGGCGAGGTGCGGGTTTATCGCAACAGCTGCCCGCACCTGGAGGTGCGGCTGGAGTATCGCAAGGATCGTTTTCTCAGCGTCGATGGCCGCCAGATCGTCTGTTACGCCCATGGTGCCCGCTTCCTTCCGGACAGTGGCCTGTGTGTCTACGGGCCGTGCCTGGGGGAAAGCCTGAGTGCGCTGCAATGGCATGCAGAGGCCGATTGGCTGGTGCTCGAAGCCGGTCAATTGGAGGCGTGAGCACCTTAGCTAACGTATCGCGGTAGCTGATACATCGTATCCCTACATGCGATTAGTCAAACGCCTGCTTTGCCGAGAAAGTGAACACAACGCGGTAGCGAATGCGTGCAGAAACAGCCGGCAGTGCAGCCTGGGATCGCTCCGGCGGAGCGCTTGCGTGAATAACAAGAATAAGAGTGAGACGAGCATGAACGCAGTGAAAAAGGTGCTTATCGTCGGTGGTGGTATCGGTGGTCTATGCGCCGCAATCGCTCTGCGTCGCCAGGGCATCGAAGTCGATCTTGTCGAGCTCAAGACGCAGTGGACAGTCTACGGCGTTGGCATCATCCAGCAGAGTAATGTCGTCCGTGAAATGGCCAAGTTGGGTGTGCTGGACGGCTACCTGGATGCCGCCTACGCGTTCGAGGATGTGACCATCAATACCACCGCCGGTGAACAGCTGGCGCGAATTCCCGGCCAGCGCCTGGCGGGCCCCGAGTATCCAGCCAACGTCGGCATCTCGCGCCTGGCCCTGCATCAAGTCCTCAGCGAAACCGTGGCTGCCCTTGGCGTCTCGGTTCGTCTGGGCCTGAGCGTCGAATCGCTGGAGCAGGTGGGCGAGGGCGTTGATGTGCTATTCACCGATACCCGTCGTGGTCGCTACGACCTGGTCGTAGGCGCCGATGGGCTGTACTCCCAGATGCGCGGCTTGCTGTTCGGCGAGCGGTATTCGCCGCGTTTCACCGGCCAGGCGGTGTGGCGCTACAACTTTCCACGCGCCGCCGGAATCGATCATCTGGCCACCTTCCAGGGAGCCGCCGGCAATGCCGGGCTGGTACCGCTGGGCCGCGACCAGATGTACCTGTTCGTGACCTCCCATGAGCCTGCCAACCCCAGGATGGAGGCCGCCACGCTGGCGACCCAGATGCGCCAGCGCCTGAGTGGTTTCACCGGGCTGATCGGCGAACTGCGCGAGCAAATAATCGACAGCGACCGGGTCGTCTACAAGCCGTTGGAAGTGGTGTTCGTCAGCGAGCCCTGGTTCCGCGGCCGTGTCGTGTTGATTGGCGATGCGGTGCACGCCACGACACCGCACTTGGGCCAGGGCGCCGGCATGGCCATTGAGGATGCCGTCGTGCTTGGCGAAGAGTTGGTCGCCGGCGGCAGCGTCGCACAGCAGCTCGAACGCTTTATGGCGCGCCGTTATGAGCGCTGCAAATTCATCAGCGACAGCTCGGTGCTGGCCGGTGACAAGGAAATGGCCCACGACAGCAGCTTCGACCGGATCGGCCTGGTCAGGCGGATGCTCGACGTCACGGCGGCGCCCATCTGAGGCACCGGCAAAAACTGAATTCGCTCTCCCATGGATGCTTCATGCCTGTACAGGCTTGGCCCGGTTGGACTGCGGGCGCTGTTTCACCAGAAGAGCTGACATACAACAACAATAAAGAGGGTTACTTCGATGGCTACTCGCAAGATCGCTGCGTCACGGCGCGTCCCCTTCACCCTGACCCTTGCGGCCAGCCTGGGGCTTGGCGCCTCGGCTGCCCAGGCTTTTCAGATCGATACCGGCAATCCCGATCTCAGCTTGCGCTGGGACAACACGCTGAAGTACAGCGCCGCCTGGCGCCTGAAGGACCCCAGCAGCAAACTCAGCGAGGGCCAGACGGCGCTGAACCAGAATGACGGCGATCACAACTTCGGCAAGGGGCTGATCTCCAATCGCCTGGATATTCTTTCCGAACTGGATATCGGTTTTCACAACTTCGGGGCCCGTCTCAGCGGTGCGGCCTGGTACGACACCGTCTACCAGGACCGTAACGACAACAACGATGCGGCCAGTGCCAACCAGCGCTCGGTGGGCTTCGACGAATTCACCAGCGACACCCGCCAGCTGCACGGCGGTGACGGTGAACTGCTGGATGCCTTTGTCTACTGGAACGGTGAGCTGGCCGACCGTACCTTGTCGGTTCGCGCGGGGCGCCATGGCCTGATCTGGGGCGAGAGCCTGTTCTTCGGCGGCAACGGCATTGCCGGGGCCATGGCGCCGGTGGACGTGGTCAAGGCGCAATCGGTGCCCAACACCCAATTCAAGGAAATCACCCGGCCGGTCAACCAGCTCTCGACCGCCTACCAACTGACCGATGACGTGTCATTGGGGGCCTTCTACCAGTTGGAGTGGGAAGCCACTCGCTTGCCGGGCGCCGGCAGCTACTTCTCCACCAGCGATACCATCGGCGACGGCAATGAACGGCTGATCACTGGCGGGCCGTTTCCGGATTTTCTTGGCGGTAATGCCAACAGCCCGGCCGCGTTTTTCCATGGCAAGGACAAGAAAGCCAGGAGTTCCGGCCAGGGCGGCCTGCAGCTCAAGTACAACACCGGGACGATGGATTACGGCCTCTACGCGCTGCAATATCACGAGAAAACGCCGACGTTGTATTTGAAACCGAATGCCACCGGGCCGAACTTCAGTACCGGGCAAGTCGGCGAATATTCCTGGGTCTACCCGGAAGATATCCGTGTCCTGGGCGCCAGTTTCGCGACCTCCGTGGACGAGTACAGCTTTGCCGGCGAGGCATCGATGCGCTGGAACATGCCGCTGGTGTCCAACGCCCAGACCGTCCTGCCGGGCGTCGAGGCGGACAACAACGATGACGCCCTCTATGCCGTCGGCCGTACGGCCCACGTCAACCTCAACGTCCTGGCATCGCTGGGCCCTTCCTTCGTCGCCAATGAAGCCAGCCTGTTAGGGGAAATCGCCTGGAACCGCCTGCTCGCCGTGACCAGGAACCGCGCCGCCCTGGACCCTAACGCCACCGATGACGGCCTGGGCTTGAAGTTGGTGTACACGCCCACCTATCGCCAGTTCTTCCCGGGCGTGGATATCAGCGTGCCGCTGGGCATCAGCTATTTCCCCATGGGCAAGTCGGCTGTGATCAGCGGGTTCGGCCCCGACAGAGGAGGGGACATGAACATCGGCGTCTCCGCCACCTACCTGGACCAAGTGACCGTGGGGCTGACCTACACCCACTTCTACGGTCCCGAGGACACCAGCCTCAACGCCGCCAACCAGTTCAATTACAAGCAGTCGCTGAAGGACCGGGATTACCTGGCTTTCTCCGTCAAGACCACGTTCTAAGAGGATTTGCGCATGACCATTCAGTTCACTCTAAAGGCCTTGTGCTTAACCCTGCTGGCCGCCGCCGCGCCGATGACCTTGGCCGCCAGCGCTGAACAAGCGGCCGCGCTGGGCAAGACCCTGACACCCTTCGGTGCCGAGAAAGCCGGCAATGCCGATGGCAGCATCCCGGCCTGGGACGGTGGCTACACCAAGGTCGATCCGAGCTACGTCCCGGGTGGTAAGCGGGGTGATCCGTTTGCCGCGGACAAACCCTTGTACAGCATCACCAGCCAGAACCTGGCCAAGTACGCCGACAAGCTCAGTGACGGCACCAAGGAGTTGTTCAAGCGCTTCCCGGAGACCTATCGCATCGACGTCTATCCGACCCGGCGCACGGCGGCCGCGCCGCAGTGGGTCTATGACAACACGCTCAAGAATGCGACCCGCGCCAAACTGGTCAACAGCAGCGCCGGCCTGATCCCCGACGGTGCCTATGGCGGGATACCGTTTCCGATTCCCCAGAACGGTACCGAAGCCATCTGGAACCACCTGCTGAACTGGCGCGGTACCTCGGTCGCGGCGCATTTTCGCCACTATCTGATGACGGCCGACGGCAACCAGGTGATGACGAGCGACGGCCTGTTGACTCAGGAAATGCCCTACTACTTCGAGGAGGGCGGTCCTGAAAACTACTCGGGTGACTACTGGCTGGTGCACTTTGTCAATCTTGGCCCGGCGATTCGTGCCGGCGAGCAGATCCTGGGGCGCGAGAACATCAATGGCGACAAATCCCAGGCCCATGTCTATCTGAGCGGCCAGCGTCGGGTCCGCACGCTGCCAAACGCCTGCTGCGATACACCGACGCCGTCCACCGCCGGGGTCATGTCCTTCGACGAGCTGAGCGTATGGGGCGGTCGCACGGATCGGTTCGACTGGAAACTGGTGGGCAAGCAGGAGATGTACGTCCCCTACAACACCAACAAGGCGCAGAACGCTGCACAGCCGCAGGACCTGCTAGGCAAGCATCATCTGAACCCGGATTACGTGCGCTGGGAGCTACACCGCGTCTGGGTGGTCGAGTCGACGCTGGCCGCCGGCAAGCGCCACCAGTTGCCCAAGGGCCGTTACTACCTCGACGAGGACACTTGGCAGGCCCTGCTCGGTGACCGTTGGGATGCCAGCGGTCAACTGGCCAAGACCCTCTGGTCGCTGCCTTCCGTATTGCCCGACCTGCCAGGCCTGGTGCAACTGTCTGCCGGTTTTTATGACCTGACCTCCGGCGCGTGGTTTATCCAGAACCTCTACGCCGGCTTGCCGGAACAGTATCACGCGGTTGATCGCTACAAGGCCTCGGAGTTCTCGCCGGCGGCGATGGCGGGGCGCGGCGTGCGTTAACTGAGCTGAGAGTCAAGGACATGCCTGTCGGCGTGTCCTTGGGGTACGAGTGTTTGTCCGAGGTAGGTTATGAACAGAATCAGTCAGGCGGGCGCTTTGCTCTTGGCCCTGTATTTGCCCTTCGCCGCGAGCGTGTGCCTGGCCGGGCCGGTTGCGGTGGGCGTGCCGCTCAATACCCCGGCCATGCGGGTACCGGCTGCGCAGAATGGCGTATTGATCGACCTGGCGCGTGCCGGCACGCGTCTGGTGGCCGTGGGCGAGCGCGGCCTGGTGCTGTTCTCCGACGACAATGGGCAAAGCTGGCATCAGGCTTCGGTACCGGTTTCGGTCAGCCTGACGGCGGTGCGCTTCGTGGATGCGCAAAAGGGGTGGGCTGTCGGTCACGCGGGTGTGGTGCTGGCGACGCTGGATGGTGGTGAACACTGGACGCTGCAGCTCGACGGTGCGCGCGTGGCACAGCTGGAGCTGGACGCCGCCAGGGCGGACCAGGCCACGGCTGCCGACCTGGATGCCGCCCAGGTACGGGTACAAAATGCCGAGCGTCTTGTCGCCGATGGTCCAGACAAACCGTTCCTGGCGCTGGAATTCGTCGATGCGCGCCGCGGGTTGATCGTCGGAGCCTACGGTTTGGCGCTGCTGACCACCGATGGTGGCGCCACCTGGCAGTCGCTGATGGGGCATGTCGCCAACCCGAACGGCTTGCACTTGTACGCCATCAGTCGCCAGGGCACACGTTGGTTCCTGGCTGGCGAGCAGGGTTACCTGGCGCGCTCGGACGACGACGCGGCGTCGTTCAGCCAGTTGGACAGCCCCTACGAAGGCAGTTTCTTCACCTTGCAGAATCGCGCGGATGGCGCGCTGGTGGTTGCAGGTCTCAAGGGCAATGCCTTTATCTCCCACGACGCAGGTGCCAGTTTCCAGCGTCTGTCGGTACCCGTACCCATCTCTTTCAACGACGCCACCCGCCTGGCCGACGGCCAACTGCTGCTGGTCAATCAGGGCGGCACGTTGTTTCGCAACAGCGAGCAGACCGGGGCGGCGCTTCTGCCACTGCGCAACCCCTTGGGCAAGCCTGTTTCAAGTGTGATCGAGGCCGCCGATGGCAGCCTGATCGTTGCCGGTTTCACCGGGCTGCAGCGTCTTGCGCAGCCAGCCACTGCCGCTTCGGAGTGAGGTTATGACGTCCCCTGGTAATTTTTCCCAGTCCCCTGCGAATGCGTTCGAAGACTTCGATCCGCGTTCCGGTTCGGTGCTCGAGCGAGCCCTGTTCAACCATCGCTTGTGGGTGTTGCTGCTGTGCCTGGCGACCACGCTGGTGCTGGGTTGGCAATCCAGTCGTGTCGAGCTCAATGCCAGTTTCGAAAAAATGATCCCCACCCATCAGCCCTATATCGCCAACTACCTTGAGCACCAAAAGGAACTGAGCGGGCTGGGTAATGCAGTGCGCATCGCGGTGGTCAACAAGCGGGGCGATATCTACGACAGCACCTACCTCAAGACCCTGCAGGCGTTGAGCGACAAGATCTACCTGCTGCCCGGTGTCGACCGTGCATACATGAAATCGCTCTGGACACCGGCCACGCGCTGGGTGGCGGTGACCGAGGCGGGCCTGGAGGGTGGGCCGGTCATTCCGGATAACTACGATGGCGGCGCCGCGAGCCTTGCAGCATTGCGGCGCAATGTGCAGCTGTCCAACGAAATCGGCCAATTGGTGGCGCTCGACCAGACCTCGAGCATCATCCAGGTACCGCTGTTGCAGCGGACCCCCGATGGCCGGCCATTGGACTACACCCAGCTGTCGCAACAACTGGAGTCGTTGCGCAGCCAATACCAGAGCGACGGCATCGACATTCGCATCACCGGTTTCGCCAAGAAAGTCGGTGACCTGATCGCCGGCCTGCAGCAGATCCTGATCTTCTTCGCCGTGGCGATCCTGATCACCACGGTTGTGCTGTATTGGTACACCCGCTGCATACGCAGCACCTTGCTGGTGGTGTTCTGCTCATTGGTGGCGGTGGTCTGGCAGCTCGGCCTGCTGCCGCTCCTGAATTATCAACTGGACCCCTATTCGGTGTTGGTGCCGTTCCTGGTGTTTGCCATTGGCATGAGCCATGGCGCACAGAAGATGAACGGCATCATGCAGGACATCGGGCGCGGCATGCACCGGGTGGTCGCCGCGCGCTTCACTTTCCGTCGCCTGTTCCTTGCCGGTCTCACCGCGCTGCTGTGCGATGCGGTCGGCTTCGCGGTGCTGATGATCATCAAGATCCAGGTGATCCAGGACCTGGCGATGATCGCCAGTATCGGCGTGGCCGTGCTGATCTTCACCAACTTGATCTTGCTACCCATATTGCTTTCCTACGTTGGGGTCAGCGGCCGCGCGGCGCGACTGAGCCTAAAAAGCGAGCATGCCGAACAAGCGGGCCAGCATCGCCATGGGTTCTGGCGTTTCCTGGATCTGTTCACTCAGCGCCGCTGGGCGGCGTTGTGCATCGCACTGAGCCTGGCGCTGGCGACGCTCGGCTTCGTGGTCAGCCTGCAATTGAAAGTCGGGGATCTGGATGCGGGTGCGCCCGAGCTGCGGGCCGACTCGCGCTACAACCAGGATGATGCATTCCTCACCCGGCATTACGGCGCCAGCAGCGATCTGTTCGCGGTGATGATCAAGACCCCCGCCAGCGCCTGTTCGCGCTATGACATCCTGAACAAGGTCGATGCCCTCGACTGGCAGTTGCGCACCTTGCCGGGTGTCGATTCGACCAACTCCCTGGCGTTGCTCAACCGCCGCATGCTGGTGGGCCTCAGCGAAGGCAGCCCGAAGTGGTATGAGCTGCAGAACAACCAGGCGATGCTCAACATGGTCACCGCCGGCGCGCCGCGCGGCCTGTACAACGAAGACTGCAGCCTGCTGACGCTGTACGTCTACCTCTCCGACCACAAGGCGCAAACCCTGAGCCGTCTGGTCGATCACGTCGAGCAATTCGCCGCGGCGAACAATACCGACGATGTCCAGTTCCTCCTGGCCGCTGGCAATGCCGGGATCGAGGCAGCGACCAACATTGTCGTCAAGCAGGCCAACCGCGAAATGCTGTTCTGGGTCTACGGCGCGGTGATCCTGCTGTGCCTGATCACCTTCCGCTCCTGGCGCGCCACGATTTGCGCGGTGATCCCGCTGATGCTTACGTCGATCCTCTGTGAGGCGCTGATGGTCTGGCTGAACATCGGCGTCAAGGTCGCGACCCTGCCGGTGATCGCCCTCGGCGTGGGCATCGGCGTCGACTACGCGTTGTACGTGATGAGCATCCTGCTCGGTCATATGCGCCAGGGCACAAGCCTGTCGCAGGCGTATTACCGGGCACTGCTGTCCACCGGCAAGGTGGTGATGCTGACCGGTGTGACCCTGGCGATCGGCGTGGCCACCTGGATGTTTTCGCCGATCAAGTTCCAGGCCGATATGGGCGTGCTGCTGGCTTTCATGTTCGTCTGGAACATGGTCGGCGCGCTGGTTCTGTTGCCGGCCCTGGCTCACTTCCTGTTGCCGAGCAAACGGGTGAGCACGGGGCAAGCCGAGGCTAAGCCCAACCATTCGACGAGCCTGCCGCTGATGCCTGCCGCAGCCGAGGAGGGGGCCTGCGCGAAGCACTCACTGCGCCTGCCGTCGGGACACGATCAAACGACCACGGCGGCTGCTAATTCCGTCGCGTCATAACAACAAGAAAGGACTTTTCCATGCCTCGTGTGTATCTGTTCCAGCAGTCTCTATGGCTTGACCTTATCGCCGGCCTGAGCGCCTTCGGCATGGCGTTCTGCGCGACCCAACCAGCGGAGGTGCGTGATGAGCGTTGAACGTCAGGCGCGGCTGCCGCAATCCTTGTTGCTCTTGCTCGGCAGTTGTCTGCCGGTACTTGGCGCGGTGCTGCTGGCGCCCATCCTGCCGCGTATGCAGGAGCACTTCGCCGACACGCCGGGTGTGGCGGTGCTGGTGCCCATTGCCCTGACGCTACCGGCGTTGATGATTGCGTTGTTGGCCCCCGTGGCCGGGATCATCGCCGACCGACTGGGGCGCAAACCGTTGCTGATCGGTGCGATGGTGCTCTACACCGTCTGTGGCGTGCTGCCGCTCTGGCTGGAGTCGCTGCAGGTCATCGTGATCAGCCGCGCCGGCATCGGTGTGGCCGAGGCGGCGATCATGACCTGCTGCACCACGATGATGGGTGACTACTACAGCGGTGCGCGGCGTGAACGCATGTTCGCCCTGCAGATGGTTGCGACCTCGTTGTCGGCGGCGATTTTCATTGCCGTCGGTGGCGTGCTCGGCGAGCACGGCTGGCGCACCCCGTTTGCCCTGTATGGGTTGGGGCTGCTGTTCCTGCCGCTGATGGCTTGGTTGCTGTGGGAGCCGCGTGGGCAGGTCGTCACTGCGACGACGATGAGCCGGGCATTCCCCTGGCGTCCCCTGGCACCGTTGTATGCCCTGGCATTCCTGGCTGGCTTGAGCTTGTTCATCGTGCCGGTACAAGTGGGCTATCTGCTCAACCTGCTGCATGTCGAAGGGTCGCAGCAGATCGGCATGACCATGGGCGCCAGTCAGTTCGGCGTACTGGTCGGCGCTCTGGGTTTCCGGTTGTTCCGTGGTGTCCCGGCGCACCGGCAGATGCTCCTGGCCTTTGTCGCGGCCGGTATCGGTGGCGGGCTGCTGGCGGTGGCCGGCAGTCATGGGCTGGTGGTGATCGCCGTCCTGATCAACGGGCTGGGCATCGGCCTGATGATGCCGACCCTGCTCACCTGGATCATGGCCCAGGTCGACTTCCAGCAGCGTGGCCGCGCCGCCGGCGGCTTCACGGCGATGTTCTTCGCCGGTGAGTTCGCCAGCCCGCTGGTGGTGCTGGCGATCACGGGTGGGGTGATCAGCGCTTTGCCGGCCGCCCTGGGAATCGTCGCGGGCGTTCAACTGTTGGTGGCCTTGGCCTGCATTCGTTTGCGGGGCAGCGGGTCTGCTTTTCCCACAGCGGTTGCCGCAGATCCTGAGCGCTGACCTGCCCATTCGCCGTTTCATCAAAATAAGAACAATGAGGAGAACATCATGAGTTATTTGCTCGACACCTGGTACATCGCTGGATGGGCAGACGAGCTGGCGCAAGGTGGGATGCTTGGCAGAACCATCGTCGAGCAACCCATCGTGTTCTTTCGCGATAGCCAGGGTGTGATCCAGGCACTCGCCGATCGTTGTCCGCACCGTTTTGCCCCGCTGCACATGGGCAAGATTGTCGGCGACAGCGTGCAGTGCCCGTACCACGGCTTGCGTTTCGATGGCAGTGGCCAATGTACGCACAACCCCCATGGCGATGGCACCGTCCCCAAGGCTGCCTGTGTTCGCGCGTTCGCGGTCGTCGAGCGCCATGGGGCGATCTGGGTCTGGCCAGGCGATTCGAGCCAGGCCAACGATGGGCTGATCCCTGATTTTTCCTTCCTCGAACAGGCTCCAACCCACGCCCAGGGGCATGGGTATTTACCAACCCGTGCGCACTACGAGTTGCTGTCCGACAACATCATGGACCTGAGCCACGTTGATTTCCTGCACCCCGATACGCTTGGTGGCGGGGCGTTGTCACGCACGCGCGCCACCATCGAGGAGTTGCCCAACGATCGCGTGCGCATCAGTTGGTGGGCGCCCGATGACGTTCCCCCGCCGGCTTTCGGCGCTCACCTTGAAGACCCGACCCGGGCAGACGTCTGGGCCGAAGTCATCTGGCACGCACCCGGCCTGATGCTGCTGGGCAGTGGCGCCACGCCTCCAGGATGCCCCAGGGAAGAGGGGCCCGTGACATGGAACCTGCACCTGATGACACCGCAGGACGCGACGAACACCCATTACTTCTTTGCCAATACACGCAGTTTCGAGCAGGACAATGCTCAGTTGAATGCCTTCGTCCAGGACATGTTGATCGGTATTTTCGCCGGTGAAGACAAACCCATGGTCGAGGCTCAACAGCGCCAGATTGGCGAAGTTGATCTGCTCGGCCTTAACCCTGTGTTGCTGCCAGTCGATGCCGGCGCCGTACGTTGCCGACGTGTTCTGCGTCGGTTGATTGAAGCCGAGCGGGCAAGGACACAAGCCAGCCTGTGACCCACCTGTCGTTTTGAAAAGAGGAATTGCGATGAGTTTTCTACGCAACGTCTGGTATGCGGCCGCCTGGGGCGTCGAGGTCAAGGCCGGTGCGCTGTTCCAACGAACCCTGCTCAATGAGCCCGTGGTGTTTTTCCGTGATACCCAAGGCACCGCTCAAGCCATTGCCGATCGGTGCCCACACCGTTTTGCGCCCTTGGGCATGGGCGTGCTCAAGGGCGATGCGGTGCAGTGTCCGTACCACGGCCTGACGTTTGATGGCCATGGCACCTGCGTGCACAACCCTCACGGCGATGGTGCTATTCCCCGGGCCGCCAAGGTCAAGGCCTATCCCCTGGTTGAACGGCATAGCTTGTTGTGGATCTGGATGGGCGATACGCCCCAGGCCGATGCGGCGCTGATCCCGGATTTCAGTTGCATGGACGATGACAATTGGTATGTCGGCAAACGCTACCTGCACGCCAAGGCCAACTACGTGCTGGAAGCCGACAACATCATGGACCTGAGTCATATCGAGTTTCTGCACCCGGCTACGTTGGGTGGCGAAGGTGTCAAGAGCGCGCTGACGAGCGTCCGGGAGGACGGCGACACCGTCTGGTCCAATCGCCAAACTGTTGCGGAAATCATGCCTGAGTTTCTCTACAAGGCCTGGAACATCCCCCAAGGCACTCCGGTGGATCGTTGGATCGACGTGCGTTGGGATGCCCCTGCGAATATGTTGCTGTTCTCCGGTGCAGTGGCGACAGGGCGCCCCAGGGAGCAGGGCGTTTCCACGCCGATCCCCCATCTGTTCACCCCAGAGACCGAAACCACGACGCACTACTGGTTCTCAGTCTGTTTTCCCAAGGCGATGGGCGAGTTCGCCGAGAGACTCGCTGATGAGCAGGTGGCCGCGATCAGCCAGCCTTTTGCCGATGAAGATTTGCCAATGCTGGAGGCTCAGCAGCGGATGATGGGAGATGCGGGCTTCTGGGACCTTAAACCGGTCTTGCTGATCGGAGATGCCGGAGCCATTCGCGCGCGGCGCGTGCTCGATCGGCTGATTGCCGCTGAACATTCAGTGGGTGCCCAGTGATGATCGATGTCGTTGTGACCCGCAAGCATCGCGAAGCCGAAGGCATCTACAGCTTCGAACTGGTCCCGGCCGACGATTCCACGCTGCCTGCTTTCAGTGCCGGCTCGCATATCGACGTGCATCTGCCCAATGGCCTGGTGCGCCAGTACTCACTGTGCAATCACCCGCAAGAGCACCACCGCTACCTGCTGGGCGTGTTGCTCGACCCGGCGTCTCGCGGCGGCTCGCAGGCCATGCACGAGCAAGTGCACGAAGGCACCCGGCTGCGGATCAGCGAGCCACGCAACCTGTTCCCGTTGGAGCATGGGGCGGAGTACAGCGTGCTGTTCGCGGGCGGTATCGGCATCACGCCGATCCTCTGCATGGCCGAGCGCCTGGCGCGGATCGGCGCGCCTTTCGAGTTGCACTACTGCGGTCGCTCGGCCCAGCGCATGGCCTTTATCGAGCACACCCGCCATTCGGCGTTTGCCGATTGCGTGCACGTTCATGTGGACGATGGTGAGGATGCTCAGCGTCTGGACAGTGCTCGGGTCTTGTCCGCGCCGGCGAGTGACCACCACCTGTACGTCTGTGGCCCTACTGGCTTCATGGAGCACGTGCTCGGCACGGCGCGCGAGCAGGGCTGGGCCGAGGCGCAATTGCACCGTGAGTACTTTAGCGCCGCCGCTGTCCCGACGGGTGAGGCGGGCAGCTTCGAGGTGCAACTGGCTAGCACGGGACAGTGTTTCCACGTGCCGGCCGCGCTCAGCGTTGCCCAGGTGCTGCTGGAGGCGGGTATCGATATTCCCTTGTCCTGCGAGCAGGGCATCTGTGGCACCTGCATCACGCGCGTGCTGGAAGGTGAGCCGGAGCATCGCGACATGTTCTTGACCGATGCCGAACGGGCCCGCAACGACCAGTTCACGCCGTGTTGCTCGCGTGCCAGGAGCGCCCGGCTGGTGCTCGATCTTTAAGGTTTTTTCATGCATCCATCTTTACCCGCTGCCGTGTTTCGCCAATTGATTGAGGAGTCGAACATGCAACAACTTCCTGGTTTCAAACGCGTGGTCACCGGGCACGACGCCCAGGGCCAGGCGGTGGTCGCGCTCAGCGGACCGACGCCCAATAGCTTCCCGCTCAAGTCCGTACCCGGCACGGTCTTCCATGAGATCTGGAACAGTGGCGCCAGCCCGGCCGTGCTGGATAACGGCGACGACCCCACTCGTAAGCCGCTCCAGTTGAGTCCGGCGCCGCTGGGCAGTGTGATCCGGGTGGTGGATATTCCGCCCGACAGCATGCAGAACCAAATCAGCGCCGAGGACGCCTTGGCCGCCTTCGCCGAAATTGGCCAGGCCCATGCCGGCACGGGACAGGCGGATTCGAGACACAAGCTGATGCACCGCACCGAAACGCTCGATTACGGCGTGGTCACGGAGGGTGAGGTGTGGTTGGTGCTCGATGGCGAGGAAGTGCATCTCAAGCGCGGTGACATCGTCGTGCAGCGAGGCACCAACCACGCCTGGAGCAATCGCACCGAGCAGATGGCCCGCATGCTCTTCGTCCTGCTCGATGGCCGCTTCGCCCCCGAGCTGCAAGGAGAACCGTCATGAAGCTCAGTACCCTCAAGCATCCCAGCCGCGACGGTCGCCTGCTGGTGGTGTCGCGCGACCTGGCCTGGGCGGTGGAGGCCAGCGATATTGCCGCGACGCTGCAGGATGCCATCGAGCGTTGGCCGAGCGTCGAAGCGGCCTTGCGCTTGCGGTATGACGCCTTGAACGAAGGCATGCTGACCGGTGCCTTCCCCTTTGATCCGCAGCAAGCCGCCGCACCCTTGCCACGTGCCTGGCAGTGGCTGGACGCCTCGTCTTTCCTCAGTCATGGCGAGCGCATGCAGAAAGCGTTCGCACTGGACCCGATCGAAGGTGTTGAACACACGCCGCTGATGTATCAAGGCTGTGGCGATGATTTTCTGGGAGCCCACGACGACATCGTGCTACCCAGTGAAAGCCACGGTATCGATTTCGAAGGTGAATTCGCGGTGTTGGTCGATGAAGTCCCCATGGGCTGCTCGGCGCAAGATGCTGTCGACCATATTCGGCTCATCGTGCAAGTCAACGATGTCAGCTTGCGTGCGCTCGCCCCCCGTGAAATGAAGACCGGCTTCGGTTTTATCCAGGCCAAATCCTCGTCGAGTTTTGCTCCGGTGGCGATCACCCCCGACGAGTTGGGCGAGGCCTGGCGCGACGGGCGTGTGCACCTGCCGCTGAGGGTCGAATGGAATGGCCAGTGGTTTGGTCATGCCCATGGCGGCGCCATGCATTTCGGCTTTCATCAGTTGATCGCCCATGCGGCCATGACCCGGCGACTCCGGGCCGGCTGCGTGATCGGTTCTGGCACGGTTTCCAATGCCGACCCCACGGTTGGTGCGGCCTGCATCGCCGAACGTCGTGCCGTTGAGATGATCGAGCAAGGGGCGCCACAGACACCCTTCATGCGCTTTGGTGATCGCGTGCGCATGGAAGTCTTCGACCTGCAAGGGCAGTCGGTTTTCGGGGCGATAGACCAGCGTGTCGTGCGCGGAGGCCTCCCATGCGCGTGATGATTACCGGGGCCAATGGTTTTGTCGGCCGGGCGCTGGTGAAACGATTGCTCCAAACCAATGAACTGCAAGGCCGGTCGATCAGCGCGTTGATACTGCTGGATAAAGAGTTGGCAGGGTTTGCCGACGATAAGCGCCTGCGTCGGCATTGCGGCAGTGTGACCGATGCCGCGTTACTGCGCCGCGCGCTGGCCGATGGCATCGATGTGGTTTTTCACTTGGTCAGCATCCCCGGTGGAGCGGCCGAGCAGCACTATTCACTGGGCTATCAGGTCAACCTGCTGGCAAGCCTGGAGCTGCTTGACCAGTTGCGCCAGCAGCCTGGTGCGCCGGTGCTGGTGTATGCCAGCAGCGTGGCGGTGTACGGCGGCGACCTGCCGGCGCGCATCGATGAGCGTGCCGTGCCACGCCCGCAGTTGAGCTACGGTGCGCACAAGGCGATGGTGGAAATGGCCCTCAACGACCTTGCCCGACGAGGCGAGGTGGACGGTCGTGCCGTGCGCCTGCCCGGCATTGTCGCCCGTCCACGTGAACCCAATGGACTGCGTTCGGCGTTCATGAGCGATCTGCTGCACGCCTTCGCCGAAGGCCAGCCGTATTGCTGCCCGGTTTCGCCGCAGGCGCAGGCCTGGTGGATGTCCGTGCGGTGTTGCGTGGATAACCTGTTACGGGCCGCCGAACTGCCCGCCGCCGAACTTGGCGAGTCACGTGTCTGGCAATTGCCGTTGTTGCACCTCTCCATTGCCCAGGTCATCGATGCCCTGGCCGCTGCCTACGGCCAGGAGCGCCGCGCGCTGATCAGCTTCGCACCGGATGCCGGGCTGCAAGCGTTGTTCGGCAACTTTCCTGCAATGAAAACCCCTCTGGCCCGTGCCCTTGGCTTTCGCCATGACGGCTCGGCTGCCGCCTTGATACGAAACAGTTTGAACGCTGCTGCCCCGGCGCGTCGTGTGCGTGGACGGGTGGCGCTTGGAGTGACTGATCATGCAATCAACTAAACGCCGCCTGGTGGACCTGTCCGTTACCCTGGACAACAACCCCTACACCGACCCACCGCCGTTGCTGCCGAAAATCGACTACATGGACCATCAGCAAGGCTGGCCGGAGATGGCCGCGATGTTCCCCGGCCTGTCCAAGGCGCAACTGCCCGGCGACGAATCCTGGGCGGCTGAGCGCCTGCAGATCACGACGCACAGCGGTACGCATATGGATGCCCCTTGGCACTACGCCTCGACCACGGACGGTGGCAAGCCGGCGTTTGGCATCGACGAGTTGCCGTTGGAATGGTGCCTGCAACCCGGCGTGAAGCTGGACTTTCGTCATTTGCCGGATGGCCATGTGGTCAGCGCCGCCGAAGTGCAAGCCGAGCTGGCGCGCATCGACCACGTGCTGCAGCCGTTGGACATTGTCCTGGTCAACACTCGCGCCGGTGCGCTGTTCGGTCAGCCAGGGTATCTGGATGCCGGGGTTGGTATCGGCCGCGAGGCTACGTTGTACATGCTCGAGCGCGGCGTGCGCGTGGTCGGCACCGATGCCTGGAGCTGGGACGCGCCGTTCAAGTACACACGCGAACGCTTCGCCGCCACGGGCGACGCCTCGATCATCTGGGAAGGGCACAAGGCCGGACGCGACATCGGCTACGGTCAGATGGAGAAACTGGCCAACCTGGAATGCCTGCCGGCCCATGGTTTCCAGGTGTCCTGCTTCCCCTACAAAATCAGGCACGCTTCGGCCGGCTTTGTCCGCGCCGTCGCGATTTTCGAGGTGTGAACGTGCCGGCGGCCGGTGGAAAAAAACGCGGCAGCCTGTCCCAGGGGCTCGAGGCGCTGCTGTCAGGGCTCATTCTTGAGGGACGACTGCGTGGTGGTGAACAGTTGCCCACCGAATCGGTCCTCATGCTTGAGCATGGGGTCAGCAGAACCGTGGTGCGCGAGGCCATGTCGCGTCTGCAGGCTGCTGGAATGGTCGAGACACGCCACGGTATCGGGACGTTTGTGCGCGGTAGCACCCTGTCGCTGGGGGCCTTCATCGACCCGACGACCCTCGGCATCATCACAGATTCGCTGGCGATCATGGAGTTTCGGATCGGTCTTGAGGTAGAAGCCGCCGGGCTCGCCGCCTTGCGACGCAGCCCGGATCAGTTGGCGGGGTTGCGGGCGCTCCTCGATCAGCTCGGGCAGCCTGCGGTCAGCGTCAATGATCGGGCCGCGTTGGATTTTCAGTTCCATTTGAGCATTGCCCAGGCGACAGGCAACCACTACATCGCGAGTACACTGCTCAACCTGGGCGTGGTCATCATCCCGCGCAGCCGACTGGATTGTGCGCGACTGTTTCACGATGAGCCTGCGCACTACGAACAGCGCATGCAAAGCGAGCACGAACAGATTTACCAGGCGATCTTCAATCAGGACGCTGAATGTGCGCGCGCTGCCATGCGCCTGCACCTTCACGACAGTCGCGAGTATCTGCATCAGGCGCGCCAAGAGCTGCTGATATGACGAATAACCAGAACTCCCAGGTGCCAGCCACGGCCACGCAGCATCCTGCCACGGCGCTCACCATCATCGATCCTCGCTGGACCTTGTTCGTACGTGTCGTGGCGGCTGGCAGCCTCAGCAAAGCGGCCGTACTGCTGGATATGCCGCAGTCCATGGTGAGTCGCAATATTGCCGTGCTCGAGTCGCAATGTGGCGAGCGCCTGTTTCATCGTACGGGGCGCGGGGTGGTCCTGACCGAATTTGGCGAGCAATTGTTGCCGTGTATATCGGGCCTTCTCGCGGACGCTGAAGGGCTTGCCGATGACATTCGCAACCTGCGTGGCAAACCGGTGGGCGAGGTGGTCGTAGGCATGTTGCCCTCCGCGGTGCGTCGGTTTGCGGGAACGCTTTTTTCTGCGGTGCGCGCCCAGATGCCGGGGGTGAGGTTGCACCTGATCGAGGGCGCGAGCGCTCAACTCGAAGAGCAACTGCACGATGGTCGCCTGGATATGGCACTGGTGCTGCGCGAGAGCGAGGCCAGCATCGGGCAAGCCCACTTGCTGGCCAGGCTACCGCTGCATCTGGTGGGGCCCGCCGTCGATCCTCTGTTCGGCAATCGAGATATTGCGCTGAAAAATCTGTCGGGGTTGCCATTGGTCGTGCCCGGGCGACCGCATTTGCTGAGGGCCAGGCTCGATCATCTGGCCGCCGAGCATGGCGTGGCGTTGTGCGTAGCCGTCGAAGCCGACTCCGTCCAACTCCAGTACGAAGTCGTGGCGGCCGGTGGCGGTTATGCGATTGCTTCTGTACTACCGGGCTCGCTGGATCAACGGCTGATGTCATCGCGTATCGTCGAGCCACTTCTCGAGCGCTTTGTCGTGCTGGTCGAGTCGCCCCGTCGTCCCTTGACCCGTGCCTCCCGTGAAGTGCGCCGGCTGATCTGCAGTCTGGCCATGCCATCGATTTGAGCGATAGCTGCTTTCGATCCCCGGCAGTATTCGGTGGGGTATGGGCCTCGTAGGGTGTCAGTCAATCACCGATTGATACCCGATTGCGAGGTTAGCGCTATGCATCACCCCCAAGAGTCCCAAGCCATTGCCCCGACGCTTTTTCTCAGCGACGCCGATGTTGCCTCGCTCGCCGACTGGAGCACCGCCGTTGCCGCGCTCGCCGAGGCGTACGCACACCCTGCATCGGATGCCATGGTACCGCCTCGTTCCATGGCCCGGGGCGATGGCATCTGGCTGCGCAGTTTGACCGCTGTACCCCCGGCTGGCGGCCATATGGGCTGCAAGTTGATCGCGGCCTCGATGCGGGCGCGTTGCGCCAGCTACCTGATCGCATTGTTCAACCAGCAAACCATGGCGCTCAGCGCCTTGATCGATGGCAATCGGGTGACGGGGTTGCGCACCGCGGCAACCGCTGCGTTGGCGGTCGATTTGCTGGCGCCCAAGCGCGCGCTGCGGGTGGGTGTGATTGGCTCGGGATTTGAGGCCCGTGGCGCGTTGGACTGCCTTAAGTCCGTGCGCGATGTGGCCCATGTCCGGGTCTTCAGTCCGACACCCGCGAGCCGCGAGCGGTTTGCCGAAAGTTTCAGGCCCGGGCTGGATATCCAAGCGGTGAGCAGCGCGCAAGAGGCCGTACGGGATTGTGACGTGGTGATTTGTGCCGCACGCAGCCGTGACGAGTCTCCGGTACTGCAAGGCGCCTGGCTTTGCCCGGGCGCTACGGTCGTGTCGCTGGGGTCCACCTTGCCTGAGCAACGGGAGGTTGACCCGGTCACGATGGAGCGAGCCGTCTGCATCGTCGCGGATATGCCGCAAGAGGTGCTTCACGATACGGGTGACGCCATTGCTGCGATCAGTGCCGGCGTTTATGTCGCCGACAAGTTGGTCGCGCTGTCGGACCTGGTGGCGGGTCGTGTCAACCCGCGCCAGAACGCCAACGACATCGTCCTCTACAAATCGGTGGGCTCGGCGCTGCAGGATGTCGTCATCGCACAAGCGCTGTACGAGCGCGCCAGGCAACAGGGCCTCGGCATCGAGTTGCCTGCCAGCATTGTCCCTGTCTCGAAATAACCCCTCACTGTTCAAAGGAAATCACCATGGCTACTTACAAGAAAGCGGATGCCCGTGCCTGGACGCGGGAATACCTGGTGGGCTGCTCGGCGGTCACCATCCCGAGTTTTAGCGCCGACCTGAAGCGTCTCAATGAACGGGGCATACGCCACGACATCGAACAGGCGGCAGGACTGGGCTACAGCAGCACGTTGCTGTGCAGCGAACTGGCGATCTCTGCCCAGGAAAACGCCCAGTTCACGGCCTGGGCCCGTGAGTCGGGGAAAAACCTGATCCTGTTCTTCCATGCGGCTTTTGGCACGCTGGCGGAGAACATCGAGGCGGTGAAGCTCGCCGAGAATGCCGGCGCAGACATCGTTCTGCTCTCCTATCCGCCGCAGTTCTGGCCGACCAGCGAGCAGGAAATCTACGACTACACCAAGTCGTTCTGCGACGCGACGGACCTCGCCGTCATGCTGTTCCCGATTCCGCTCTGGGGCTTTGAGCGCGTGCATCCGGCAGGGATGTCGTTGGAATTGGTTCGTCGGCTGTTGGCCGATTGCCCGAACATCGCGGCCATCAAGTCGGAGCAAGGGTTCCCGCTGCCGGCGGGCATTTGCGAGATGTACTACCACTTTCGTGATCAGGTGGTGATCAGTTGCCCGATTGAAGCTGACGCGATCCCCCTGATGAGCCTGATGAAACTGCAGTTTTCCGGCACCAGCAACACGGCCTGGATGAGCGACTACTACCCGAAAGCTTTCGAACTGGCCCGCACGGGCCGCTTCGAGGAGGCGATGGAGCTGTATTGGAAGGTCAATCCGGCCCGCAGCGCCAACGGCGCCGCCGCGCAAAGCTATGCCGGCGGCACCGGGGTACTCAACCGCACGATGTGGAAATACCAGGATTGGCTCGCCGGCTTCAACGGTGGCCCACTGCGAGCCCCGGCGATGCGCGTGCCGGATCGCCTCATGAAGTCCCTGCGTCAAGGGTTGGTTGCGGCGGGGCTGCCGGTGACTGCTGACCCTGACAGCGCCTTCATGATCGGACGTCACCCGTGCTGATTGAGAGGATTGAAAAGTGAAGCATTTACTTAAGGATCCCACGCTGTGGCGTACCGGAGCCTACATCGCTGGAGAGTGGCTGACCGAGACGCCGCACGGCCAGTACACGCTGCGTAATCCGGCGGATCAAACGGTGTTGGCCGAGTTGCCACGCTGCGGTGAAGCTGAGGTTAGGCACGCCATCGACGCGGCGCATGACGCCTTCGGTCCGTGGCGCCGCCTGACGGCTAAACGCCGTGGCGAGGTATTGCGCCGTTGGTACGAGTTGATGGTTGAACATCGTGAGGACATTGCCACGTTGATTACCCTGGAGGAGGGCAAGCCACTGGAGGAGGCGCGGGGTGAAGTCGATTACGCGGCGTCTTTCGTACGCTGGTTTGGCGAGGAAGCCACACGGGTGCGCGGTGATCTGATTCCAGGCGTAAAGGATACACAGCGCATTGTGGTACTGCGCGAGCCCATCGGGGTTTGCGCGGCGATAACACCCTGGAATTTCCCCGCAGCCATGATCACGCGCAAGGCCGCTCCAGCGCTCGCGGCCGGTTGCACGATGGTCGTGAAACCGGCCAGCCAGACACCCCTGACCGCCCTGGCGCTGGCTGAACTCGCCCTGCGTGCGGGTGTGCCGGCCGGTGTTTTCAGTGTGATCACCGGCAATGACACCCGTGACATTGCCGGTGAACTCACGGCCAACCCGCTGGTGCGCAAACTCACCTTCACCGGGTCCACGGAAGTGGGCCGGCTGCTGCTGGCGCAAGCGGCACAGACGGTCAAGAAATGCTCCATGGAACTGGGCGGCAATGCCCCGTTCATTGTCTTCGACGATGCTGATCTTGATGCGGCGGCTGACGGTGTGATGTTGGCCAAGTTTCGCAATGGTGGACAGTCCTGTATCGGCGCGAATCGGGTGCTGGTGCAGTCAGGGGTCTATGACGCATTGGCCGAGCGCATCGTCGAGCGCATGGCACGCCTGAAAGTGGGCAATGGCCTGGAGCCGGGTGTACAGGTTGGGCCGTTGATCGATGACGCGGCGGTACGAAAATCCCAGGCGCTTGTCGATGATGCACTGGCGCAAGGCGCTCGACTGCTGTCCGGCGGCAAGCCCCATGCCCTGGGCGGGTGTTTCTTCCAACCCACCTTGTTGGCCGATGTGACTCATGGGATGCGGGTCGCCCGCGAAGAGATCTTCGGCCCGGTCATGCCACTGGTGCGTTTCGACAGGGACGACGAAGCTATTGCGATGGCCAACGACAGCGAGTTCGGCTTGGCTGCATATCTGTTCAGCCGCGACGCGGCCCGTATCTGGCGCAACGCCGCCCGCATCGAATCGGGCATGGTGGGCATCAACTGTGGCTTGATTTCAAATGAGGTCGCACCCTTCGGTGGGGTCAAGCAGAGCGGTCTTGGGCGAGAGGGATCTCACCTTGGGATCGATGAGTTCCTTGAGGTGAAATACCTCTGCTGGGATGGCTTGGAAAACGTGTAAACCCACGTCTGCGGTTCATATGAACCGCAGTTCGCTTCATATGCGCGAGGCAAGTCAACCTCACTGCAAACTGCCCACCGCCATCGCGAGCAAGCTCGCTCCCACAGGTTTTTGTGTTGTGTCCAGATACCGTGAACATGCGCTGCCCCTGTGGGTACTCAGCAATCGAACAAGCCTTCCCTCCGACACCCATCACCTCCTGCGATACCTCTGATTGTGGAAAGCGATTTCAGCGCTGATAGCCGATTCGATAGTCTCGTTGTCGATCCGGCATTTTCAGTCGGAACTTCATGAGTTTGCGGCATTGAGTCGATAGCGCTGCAGAGCTTGTCGGTGCGCCATGCAATGTCAGCCCGATTGAAATAAGAATAATTAGGAGAGCGTGATGATTGCAGCAGTCAGTAAGGTCCTGGTGATCGGAGGCGGGTTTTCCGGTATGACCGCAGCTATCCAGCTCGCCTCTCAGGGCGTCGAAGTGGACCTGGTGGAGATAGACCCTCTGTGGTGTCCCCTGGGGGCGGGTATTACGCTCAGTGGGCCCACGTTGCGGGCGCTGGATACGGTCGGGATTCTTGAGCGGGTGGCTGGGGAAGGGTATCTGTCGACCAATTTCGATGTGTTTTCACCGGCAGGCGACCTGATCGTGCAGTTGGCGCTTCGACCTCCGGTCAGCGATAAGCCGATACCCTGTGGCGGCGGCATCCTGCGCCCGGTGCTGGCTCGGATCTTTGCCGACAAGACGCGGGAGGTGGGCACTCATGTGCGCCTCGGCATCACGTTCGACAGCATCATCGAGCACGAGAGTGGCGTTGAGGTGTCTTTCACCGACGGCACCGCTGGGCGCTATGACCTGGTCATCGCTGCCGATGGCGTGCACTCGCGGATGCGCAAGGAGTTTTTCCCGGAGGCGCCCTCGCCAAAGCCCATTCACCAGAGTGTCTGGCGCGCGGTGCTGAAGCGTCCGCCGGAAATCGTACGCCCCACGCATTGGCTGGGACGCACTAAGGTCGGCGTCAATCCCATCTCCGAAACGCATATGTACATGTTCCTCATGGAAAACCGCGAATTTTCCGAGTGGATCGATCCGGCCAGTTGGCCAGGTGAAATGGCGCGTCTGCTGGGTGAGTTCCCCGCGCCGGTCCTGCAAGGGCTGGTGCCGCAACTGTACGAGGCGGGCGCCAATATCGACTATCGTCCGCTGGCCAATTTGTTGGTGCCGTTGCCGTGGCATAAAGGTCGCATCGTGCTGATTGGAGACACGGTGCATGCCACCACGCCACATCTGGCGTCCGGGGCTGGCATTGGCATCGAGAGCGCCATCGTGCTGGCCGAAGAACTGCTCGCCGATAGCGATCTACAGGCTGCCCTGACGCGGTTCGAAGCGCGGCGTTGGGCGCGCTGCCAACTGGTGGTGGAGAACTCCGCGCGTCTGTGCGAGATAGAAAAGAGTGGGGGTGACAAGGAAGAGCATGCCCAGATCATGCGCGAGTCCACTGCGACGTTGGCCGAGCCTATCTGAGTCATCGGGACTCTTCGGCTGGATGCACCCTGCAAAAGAAGGTGTAGAGAGCGACCTTGAATCGCTTCAGCATCCAGTTCGAAGAGGGAGTGAGGTCATTGACCTCTATTGGCACAAATCCAGGATGACGACTTCATTGACATAGACGAAAAAAGATTCAGACGACAGCACGACGCCCTCGTCTGAAAGCTGTTGGAACAGCGATCGCTGATACTGACGAAAAACAGAAAGATCGGCTTCATGTTCAAACCACAGGCTGGAAGTGCCTTCGTATACCGCTATCTCCGGCCCGAAATAAGACGTCACTCGGTCACCCTCGGGCAGGTATCTGGCGCGAACGTGCCTGCGCAGCGCTTTCTGGAAATCCGGGTATCGATTGGCAACAGCGTCGTGAGCTGAATCCCAAGCGGTGAAGAAGGTATCCAGTTGCACCGTTGGGTTCTTTTTCAGGAAGACGATCGCTTTCCATGTGTGGGGGGCTGAACCGGTATTGGAGATCTCTACTTCATCCATCAACTGAGCGGCCTGTTTGGACAGGTCGGCGAAGTTTTTTGCATCGGGTCCGACGGTTTGTTGGGTATAAGGATCGCTGAAGGTGTGGATCAAGCCTGACATATCGTCAAAAAATAATTCCGTGACGGAGTCTCGGTGGAATGTTTGTGTGTAGGCGCTATCGGAGTCCACCCCGAACGCCGAGTCGATGACATGGTTCTGCACGTATCGTTTGACACCTAGAGGTTTGCCCCGGGCGATTTCTCCATGCTGGTGTTCTATATAGCTCAAGAACTCGGCATGAGTCATGCCGGGTTTCCGGCGTACGGCAGCTAGCATTTTAATCATGAGGTCACTCGCGTCTGGTCGGGGTTGATCACATCGAATACGGTTTTTGGCGGGCTGCACTCACCGTAATTTTTTAGAAATAAAAGATAAGACCAAGACCGCCCTCGAAACCAATCAGTGTTTCTGCTGGCAGGTATCGCGCAAAAACATGCTTGACGGGGGCCCACAGACCACGAGGCTGTTTCCGGTCAGCCACATCGTCTGCGCAGTGCAGAGCTCACGTTCCCTCGGTCCGGCGAAGGACCTCCCAGGCCTCAGTTGTCAGGAAACGGCAACGACAGAAGCCAGGCACTGAAGGCCTTCAGCGCCGGCAGGTGTTGGTATCGGCTCGCGTAGACAAGGTAATAGCTGCGTCCACTTTCCATCGGTTCAAACAGCGCAACCAGGTCGCCGCTCTTCAGTTCATCCTGGACCAGGATTTGTGGAACCAGCCCAATCCCGATCCCCGCTGACACGGCTTGGATAAGGTGGGCCGTGAGTTCGAAGCTCGGGCCGGATCGCATGTTGCGGTGGTCGACGTTGTGCTTATCGAACCAGTCCGACCAGGCACCCGGCCTTGATACGACGTTCAACAAGGCATGCTCGGTAACGTTCGCCGGCGACATTGCCCGGTACTCGGGCAATGCGGTAGGGCTGGCGATCACCACCAGTTTTTCCGTGAGCAACTGATGTGCAATGTAGCCAGGCCATTCCCCCGAGCCTGCGCAGATGATTGCATTCATGTCGTGGGTGGAGGATTGAACGTCTTCGCGGATGATCCTCGAATGTATGTGCACCAGCAGGTCCGGGTGCCTGGCATAGAATTCATGCATCCGCGGCAGCAGCCATTTGGAACCGAGGGTTGGCAGCACGGCCAGGTTCAATGGGCCGCTGTCGCTCTTGTAGGCGATGGCCTGCAACGTTGCGCTTCGAATACGCCCCAACGCGGCCGCCAGCTCGTGCTGATACAGCGCGCCGGCGGCGGTCAGTTCAATCTTTCGCCCTTCGCGGCGGAAGAGTTCGATTTCAAGTTGCGCCTCCAGGGTCTGCACCTGTCGGCTGACGGCGCTTTGGGTCAGTGCCAACTCTTCCGCGGCCTTGGTGAAGCTGCAATGGCGTGCGGCGGCCTCAAAGGCAACCAGCAGCGACATCGAGGGCGTCAGTCGTCTAGGGTTCATTCATAAAGCTCATGCAAAAACAGCAGGAATTACGTTTGCTCCGACCGTATAGGCAGGCAAGAATCATGAAAACCTTATGCAGCTGCTCGATACGTCCTGTACTGAGCATACGTAATGTGAATGCATAGATTAGCTTTTCAGCCTGTAGGAATACATCATGATTGCCCGGTTATCGCCTCCTGACCCCCAGAAAGCGACCTATGACGCTTTTCTGAATGCGCTCCAAGTGGCGGGGTTCCAAGGCGAGATTGCCCGCGACCATGGCGACCGGACGGTATTGGCCACCGACAATTCCATCTACCAGCGCCTGCCTCAAGCGGCGGTATTCCCCCTGGATGAACAGGACGTTATGATCCTGTCACGCCTGGCCGCCGAACCCGCGCACCGTGCGGTCGTGCTCACGCCGCGCGGTGGCGGCACCGGCACCAACGGGCAATCGCTCACCGATGGTGTGGTGGTCGACCTTTCCCGCCATCTGAACAACATCCTGGAAATCAACGTCGAGGAACGCTGGGCCAGGGTACAGAGCGGTGTGGTCAAGGATCAGTTGAACGCAGCGCTCAAACCCTACGGTTTGTTCTTTGCCCCCGAGCTCTCGACGTCTAACCGCGCGACTATTGGCGGCATGATCAATACGGACGCGAGTGGCCAGGGGAGCTGCACCTACGGCAAGACGCGCGATCACGTGCTCGAACTTTCGACGGTGTTGCTGGGCGGTGCTCGTCTCACCAGTTCAGCCGTCGACGCCGCGCTGTTATCGGCGCTGGTCGAACGCCAGGATCGGGTGGGGGAGGTCTACCAGTGTGCGTTGGACATTGCCGATACCCACGCCGAGCTGATCAGGGACACCTTCCCGAAACTCAACCGTTGCCTGACCGGTTATGACTTGGCCCATTTGCGTGAACCCGATGGGCGCTTCAATCTGAACAGCGTTCTTTGCGGCTCCGAAGGGTCCCTGGGCTTCATCGTCGAAGCCAAACTGAACGTCCTGCCTATCCCGACATACTCCATCCTGGTAAACGTGCGTTACGCCGGGTTCATGGAGGCCTTGCGTGACGCGAAGGCGTTGATGGCAATGAAGCCGTTGTCGATCGAGACCGTGGACTCGAAAGTGCTGATGCTGGCGATGAAGGACATTGTCTGGCACGGCGTCGCCGAGTATTTCCCTGAAGACCCTGATAGGCCGACGCTCGGGATCAATCTCATCGAGTTCAGTGGGGATGACGAAGCGGCGGTTCAGCAGCAGGTTCATGAGTTCGTCCTGCACCTGCAGCGCGATACTTCTGTGGTCCGCTTGGGCCACACACTGGCCATCGGCGCCGATGCGCTCAAGCGTGTCTATGCGATGCGCAAGCGCGCCGTGGGGTTGTTGGGTAACGTCAAGGGCGAGGCCAGGCCCCAGCCGTTTGTCGAAGACACCGCTGTTCCACCCGAACACCTGGCGGACTTCATCCAGGCGTTCCGTGCGCTGCTCGATCGCCATGACCTGCAGTACGGCATGTTCGGTCACGTCGACGCCGGGGTCTTGCATGTGCGGCCGATCCTCGACATGAAGGACCCGACCCAGGCCGCCTTGATCCGGCCGATTTCCGATGCGGTCGCGGCCTTGACGCAACAGTACGGCGGACTGTTGTGGGGCGAACATGGCAAGGGCTTGAGGTCGCAGTACGTGCCCGATTACTTCGGGGATCTGTACCCCGCGCTGCAAGCGCTCAAGGCGGCTTTCGATCCATTCAACCAACTCAACCCCGGCAAGATCGCCACCCCGAACACGCTGCCCGGCGCTCGATTGACCCGCGTCGATGAAGTGCAAATGCGCGGTGCCCTGGATCGCACCATCGATGAACGTGTCTGGCAAAGCTATGACACGGCGGTTCATTGCAATGGCAATGGCGCGTGCTACAACTTCGACCCGGACGACGCCATGTGCCCGTCCTGGAAGGCGACGCGCAATCGCATTCACTCGCCCAAGGGGCGGGCCTCGTTGATCCGGGAATGGCTGAGGTTGCAGGGCGAGCAGGGTGTCGATGTACTGGCGGCCAGCGAGCGGGTTCGAGGGGCTGGCGGGGCGCCGGGCGTTGCGCGCCGGGCCGTGAATAGCCTGGCCCGGAAGATGGGGCAGCCGGACTTTTCCCATGAGGTCTATGAGGCGATGAGTGGTTGCCTGGCTTGCAAATCCTGCGCGGGCCAATGCCCTGTCAAAGTGAATGTGCCGGAGTTCCGCTCGCGTTTCCTTGAGCTTTACCACAGTCGCTACCTGCGTCCCCTCAAGGACTACCTGATTGGCTCATTGGAATACACGGTTCCGTATCTCGCCAAGATGCCGCGGCTGTACAACTTCGTGATGAGTGCCCGGCCGATCCGCTGGGGGCTCGAACGAGTCGCCGGGATGGTCGATAGCCCGCTGCTCAGCCTGGTGGATTTTGCCGCCGTGTGCCGGCGCTGGAACGTGGAGCTGGCAACTCCGGAGCGCCTGGAAGCACTTAGCGCTGAGCAGCGTGAGAAAAGTGTCATCCTCGTTCAGGACGCTTTTACCCGGTTTTTTGAAACGCCATTGCTCGTTGATTGGGTGGAGCTGATCTCGAGGCTGGGCTACCGAGTCTTCCTGGCCCCGTACGCGCCCAACGGCAAACCGCTTCAGGTGCAGGGTTTCCTGAAAGCGTTCGAGAAGGCCGCCAGCTCCAACGGCCAGACCTTGCTCAGCCTCCAGCAGTATCGAGTGCCATTGGTGGGGCTCGATCCGGCGATGACCCTGGTCTATCGACAGGAATATGCCAAGACACTGGATGCCGGCAACGCTCCCCAGGTGTTGCTCGCGCAGGAGTGGCTGATGGATGCGCTGCCGGAAGATGCAGCAGTGGAAGAGCGAGAGCCTTACCACTTCCTGCCCCATTGCACGGAAAAGACCAATGAGCCGGGTAGCATCGGGCAATGGCAGAAGATTTTCCAGCGCATGGGCCTGACGCTTCAAGTGCAGGCCAGCGGCTGTTGCGGGATGTCGGGCACCTACGGGCATGAAACGCGAAATGCTGGAACGTCCGACACGATCTACGGGCAGTCCTGGAAGCCGCTCCTGCAGAAACTCAACCGGTCAGGCAGGGTGGTCGCCGATGGGTACTCTTGCCGCAGCCAGGTGAAGCGGCAAGAGGGTGTCGCAGTGCTTCATCCCCTGCAGGTTTTGTTGGCACGGGTGAAAGACGTGTCGGCCGGGCTCGGATAGTCACAGATCCCCTGTGGGAGCGAGCTTGCTCGCGAAGGCGGTGGGTCAGGCGATGAAATGTCGGCAGGGCGGGCCTCATCGCGAGCAAGCTCGCTCCCACATGGGGTTGGGCACGGCCCGGCCTTGCGACTGGGTGAAGGCTTTGTCGAGGTCGCCTGGTCTCAGGACGCGTCCTGCTGATAGGTGCAACCCACGTAGAGATCGCTGTCCTTGTTTTCGGTGGAGGCCACGCGCAGGGTCGCGCCGTTGTCGAGGTTGCGTTGGTAATCCACGTAGCCGTCGGTATCCAGCGTCTTTTCCAGTTTCAGGGCGTTGGCGAGTTTCTCTGCGTCGGCCTTCGGGTTGCTGCTTTTGGCCTGGAGAAAGAAGCTGAAGCGGTCGGTCATCACCAGAGTGGTCGATGACACGCCGTGCACCGTCAGCGCCGGGGAAGCTTGCCAGGCGCCACCGCCCCACGGGGTGTGCGCTTCATCCTTGGCTAGCGACACTTGCTGCGCGTCAACCAGGCCGTTGAACTCGCTCACCTGTTGCGCACTGGCCTGGCACTGCGCCAGGGCCTTGAACAGATCGCTGTGGCTCGGGCCGGCAGCCAAGACAGGGACGCTGGCCAGGCAGCCAGCCAGGGCGACGACACCAAGAGAGATTTTCATGAGGACATCCTTGTTCAGTTGGATAACAGGTGATGAGTGCCCGAGGTGAATGGCAACGGGCATCGGATAGGGACGACTTGCCCGGCTGCATACGGGGCTGGGCTGCGGTCGCAAGCTTGCCATCGCGGACGTGAATATGTCATCAGGATATTTTGGAAAAACTGGCGCTAAGAGCAGGCCATGGACGGATCGAGCCAGTTGCAGCCACTCACCCTGTAGGGCAGGTCTTCTGGACATCGGCAAAGCATGGCCGCCAAAGCCCCCTTTCTGGCCTCCCATAACCTCAACGCTGGAGTAGCGTTGCCGTAACGTGCACCTGACTGCGCGCGAAGGAGCGTCCTGATGAACCGTAGAACCTTTATGCTCGGCACCGCAGGAGTGGGTGCATTGATGGTCGGGGCGGGGGCGCTGTTGCGTCCGAGCGACCGGGGCAGTCCCTACACCGAGTACTTCCACGCGCTGAATCAGGAACTGAAGGTCCATGGGCCGATGCGGCCGGTGATGCTGATCGACCTCGATGGGCTCGATCACAACATCGATGTGGTCATGCAATCGGTCAAACGTGCCGGCAAGCACTTGCGCCTGGTGGAGAAGTCCCTGCCGTCACCGGGGTTGTTGGCGTATATCGCCAAACGAACCGATAGCCAGCGGCTGATGTCGTTTCACCAGCCGTTCCTCAATCAAGATGCAGTGACCTTTCCCGAGGCCGACCTCTTGCTCGGCAAGCCTTTGCCGGTGCGCTCGGCCGAGCTGTTCTACCAAACCCACAAGGGCACCTTTGACCCTTCCAGGCAATTGCAATGGCTGCTCGACACCCCGCAGCGGCTGATGGATTACCTGGTGTTGGCGCAGGGGCTGGGCATCCGGATGCGGGTCAATATCGAGCTGGATGTCGGCCTGCATCGCGGCGGAGTCGCTGACCATGCGGTGCTCGGCGAGATGCTGAGGCTGATCAGTGCCCATCCTCAGCATCTCGAATTCTCAGGCTTCATGGGTTATGACCCGTTTGTCGGCATGGGCGTGCCCCGGGTCCTCGGTTCGTCCCAGGCGTTGTTCGACCAGGTGATGGTCATTTACAACGGCCATGTGAACTACGTACGTGAGCATTTTCCGGCGCTTTGGCACGACGGGCTCACGCTCAATACCGCCGGCAGCCCCAGCTATCGCATACATGAACAGGAGCGCTTGAGCAGCGAGGTCTCGGTGGGGACGGCGTTTCTCAAGCCGACGCATTACGACTTGCCATCGCTGGCCGAGCATGTGCCGGCGGCCTTTATCGCAACGCCGGTGTTGAAGAGCACCGGCACCGTCAATTTTCCCGCTTTGGATGACAAGTCCCGATTGTTCTCCTGGTGGAACCCGAATCAGCGTGGAACCTTCTTCATCTATGGCGGCAACTGGATGGCTGAGTTCGAGTCCCCTTCGGGGCTGCAAAGTAACGAACTCTATGGCCGCAGTTCCAACCAGGAAATGGTCAACGGCTCACCGGCCGTGGGGCTGAACGTGGAGGACCAGGTGTTTTTACGGCCGACTCAGACTGAGTCCGTGCTGCTGCAGTTTGGCGACTTGCTGGCCGTGCGCGGGGGAAAGATTGTCGAAACCTGGCCGGTGTATTGACTGGCGATTCACCGGCGCAACCCTCCATCATGCTTGGCCGGCAAAGCGGTTTGCTCAAAGCTTGCCCCGCAACAGAAACAGCACCAGCGCGAGCAGGCAGGCCGTCGCCTGAATCCCACCCAGCGTCGTGACCGGTGCGAAGCTCAAGACCGAGGCCAGCCAGGTGGTCAGCGCAGCCGCGCCCATGGAGAGAAAACCCAGCAGTGCGGAGGCCATCCCGGCTTCTTTGCCGAAAGGGCCCATAGTGATTGCCGTGCCCAGTGGGTTAGCCAAACCCATGCCCCAAAGGAAGGTGACCATCGAAAGGGCATACCACCACAGCCCAGGCACGGCCGGACCTACCAGAAGCAGGCCTCCGCCGATCATGGCGCAGGCGATGCCCAGGAGCGTGATGACTCGAGTGCCATGACGATGGGCCAGGCGCGGGGCCGCCATGCCGGCTGCGAACACGACGAATACCGTAGAGGCGAAATACAGGCCGGTCTGCACCGACGTCAGGCCGATACCTTGCATCAGGATGGCGGGCGCCGCCGCGAACGAGGCGAACAGGCCGCTCATCAGCAGGCTCATTGAGAGGGCAGGAAGGATGAAGCGCTTATCCAGTACCAATCGGCGATAGGCGAGCACTACGCTCTTGGCCGAGTGGGGCGCCCGGCGATCGGCGGGATGGGTTTCTCCGAGGTCGCGCACGTAGAAAAACGCCAGTACCACGGCGGCCAGTCCCACCAGGATAAAGATGGCACGCCAGCCGAGCGTGACGGCCAGTACGCTGCCGGCCAACGGCGAAAACCCCGGTGCCGCGGCAGTGGCGATCATCGTCAGCGACAGGGCGCGGGCGAGCGTCTCGCCTTCGAACAGATCCCGCGCGATGGCGCGCGACAGCACCGAGGCCGCACACACGCCCAGCGCCTGCACGACGCGCCCGGCGATCAGCACATCGAGGGTGCTGGCAAGGCCGGCAATGACGGTGCCGACCACGAACACCGACAAGCCGCCCAATACCAGTTTCTGGCGCCCGTAGCGGTCGGCCAGTGGCCCGACCACCAGTTGGCCCAAGGCGAAGGTGATGAAGAAACTGGACAGCGTCAGGCCGAGTTCGCGAGCGGTCACGCCCAAGTCTTCACCGATAGCCGCAAACGCCGGGAGGATGATGTTGGTAGAGAGCATGCTGATCGCCGCCAGGCCTGCAAGCAGCGCCACGACTTTGCCGGTCAATGGTTGTGTGGAGGCGTGCGGTTGGCTAGCGGTAATCGCCAATGAAGTTCTGGCTTCCATACGTCATCTCCTGCGCGGGTGGAGGGCGTGCCTCAACCTGAGTCTGCGGCCCGTGGTGGTTCACATGATGGTCATAATATTCTGGCCAAATATGATGATCATCATCTCAGGCGTCAAGATAAATATTGGCGGTTCGAGTTTCGTCACAGGAATCACCTGCGCACTGTCTGCCACCGGACAGTTGATCAACACGGTTGTCACCATGCAGGCATTCCTGTTGATCGAATGCACATCTAACTTGTTGTAAATAAAAGAATTATTACTTGGCACGAATTGTGTTGATAGAGCAGTGAGAAGCACTCGGAAGGGGTGCTGAATCTATCGAGCAGGAGTTCCCATGCCACGTGAAATTCGATTGAATGCCTTTGAGATGAACTGTGTCGGTCACCAGTCGCCCGGTCTCTGGAGGCATCCCAAGGATCGCGCCTGGCAGTACAAGGACCTGGATTACTGGACCGACCTGGCCAAGCTGTTGGAGCGCGGCAAGTTCGACGGCATCTTCATCGCCGATGTGATTGGTATCTACGATGTGCTCGGTGGCAATGGCGATGCGGCCATCCGCCAGGCGACGCAGGTGCCGGTCAACGATCCCTTGGCGTTGATCACGCCGATGGCCCTGGTGACCGAACACCTGGGCTTTGGCCTCACCGCCTCGTTGACCTTCGAGCACCCTTATCCCTTCGCCCGTCGCCTGTCCACGCTGGACCACCTGACCAAGGGGCGCATCGGTTGGAACATCGTCACCTCTTACCTCGACAGCGGGGCGCGCAACCTCGGGCAGAAGGCCCTGAGCGATCACGATGCGCGCTACGACTACGCCGACGAATACCTGGAGGTGCTCTACAAGTTGTTCGAAGGCAGTTGGGAGGAGGGCGCGGTGGTGCGCGACCGTGAGCGCGGCATCTTCAGCGACCCGAGCAAGGTCCACGAGATCCGCCATCAGGGCAAGCACTTCCAGGTGCCGGGCATCCACCTCTGCGAGCCGTCGCCGCAGCGCACGCCGGTGCTCTATCAAGCGGGAGCATCGAGTCGTGGCAAGGACTTCGCCGCCGGGCACGCGGAATGTGTGTTCGTTGCCGCGCCGTCCAAGGTGATCCTGAAGAAGACCGTGGCCGATATACGCCGGCGTGCTGCCGAAGCCGGACGCGATCCGCGCAAGGTGCTGATCTTCAACTTGCAGACGGTGATCGTCGACGAGACCGACGCCAAGGCCCAGGCCAAGTGGCGGGAACTGAAATCCTACAGCAGCTACGAGGGCGCGCTGGCGCTGATCTCCGGTTGGACCGGTATCGATTTCGGTCAGTACCGGCCCGACCAGGTGCTCAAGCACATCCATACCAACGCCATCCAGTCGGCCGTGGAAACCTTCTCTACCGCTGACCCGGACAAGCAGTGGACCGTCCAGGAGCTGGCCGACTGGGTCGGTATCGGCGGCTTCGGCCCGTTGATTGTCGGCAGTGCGCAAACCGTGGCCGACGAGCTGCAGGCCTGGGTCGAGGACACCGATGTGGACGGTTTCAACCTGGCCTACGCCTTGGCCCATGAAACCTTCCGCGATGTGGTTGAGCTGCTGGTGCCCGAGTTGCAACAGCGCGGTGCGTACAAGACCGAATACCGCCCCGGCACCTTGCGCGACAAGCTGTTCGGCGACGGTCCGCGACTGCCCGCTAACCACCCTGGCGCCGGCTATCGGGACTTGAAGCGCCTCGCCCCGCGCAGCCACCTCGCTGAACCGGCCTTGGCCGCTGAGGAGTAAGCGCATGAGTGTCTACGAACTCAATTCGCCACTGCCCGACCGAGTCACGGACAGCGCCCTGGCGGCGTTGCAACGCTGGGCCAGGGAACGACCGACGCAGATCGCCCTGCGCCATCGGCGCCTCGGTCTCTGGAAGGCCTGGCGTTGGATCGATGTGCAGCGCGAGGTCGAGCGTGTGTGCGATGGCTTGCGCCAGCAAGGCTTTGCCCCTGGCGCGCGGCTGGCACTCAGTGGTGCCTTCGAGCCGAGCTTGCTGATCCTGGCACTGGCCGCACGCCAACTGGGTGGGCACAGCGTGGTGATCGACCGCGACAGCCGGGGTGAGGATCTACAACGTCAGTTACGCCTGACCCGTCCGGCGTTCGCCTTTGTCCAGCGCCGCGAAAGCGTGTCGCACTGGCTGCAGTGCGGCCTGGACAAGGAGTGGCCGCTGCGGTTGTATTCGGCCCAGGTCAACGTAGCGAATCGTGGTCTGTGGCAGGTGCAGTCGCTGTCGGTGCTGTTTGTCACCGAGGCGCCGACTGCGCAACGCCAGGGCTGGGCCCAGGTCGCCGAGGACGCGGTGGTGTGGGTCGATGAAGGCACCGAGTGGCGCGATGGCCTGGTCCACTTGTTCAGTCGCTGGCTGGAGGGTGGTGAAGGCTTGGCGTTTCCGGAAACGCGCGAGTCAGCCAGTCGCGATCGTCGCGAGATCGCCCCCACAGCCTTGCTGCTGTCCGCCGTGCGAGTCGAATCCCTGGCGGCGGAAATCGAAGCCCGCCTGCCACTTCCAGGCAGTTGGCGCCGACGCCTGTGCGAATGGACCCTGGACGATCCGCGGCGTGGCCTGCGCCGCTGGCTCAAGGCGCGGGTGCGGCACCTGCTCGGCTTCCAGCGGCTGCGCCGGATCGAAGTGCCGAGCGCGCCCGCAGACGCGGTGCTGCAAGGCCCTGCACGCCAATCGTGGTTGCAGGAGTACCTGGAGCGAGCGGCATGAGTGCACTGCTGGAGGTGCGCAACGTGTCGCTGTCGTTCCAGGGCGTGAAAGCGATTTCCGACCTTTCGTTCAGCGTCAAGCTTGGCGAGATCTGCGCGCTGATCGGGCCGAACGGCGCGGGCAAGAGTTCGCTGCTGAACATCCTCAACGGCGTCTACCGGGCCGACGCCG
>NZ_JACNDD010000139.1:0-17242 GCF_017351395.1 Pseudomonas sp. FW305-28 | reverse complement strand
ATGGATGGCCCTTCGCGGCGGCCCACGGAGCAATGCCTGCGTTCGGGCATGCCGAGCCTAGGCGAGGCACCAAGTGGTGGGGCAAAAGCGCTTTGGTTACTTTCGCGCTTTTCGAAAGTGACCCGCCGTCAGGGCGGAACCCTAAGTGGCCGTTACCGAAGAAATGGATATGTACACGGTCAAAACATACAATCCGCTAGGCCGCCATCGCGAGCAGGCTCGCTCCCACAATGGTCAGAGTACAGCCAGACAATCTATGGTTAGTTGAAATTTCAGTAAATATTGCCTTGAATTGCTCTGAACCCCTGCTTGGCCTGTTTAGTGGGATGACAAATCACGGTCTAAGACAGACCTGATATATCCAGTAGTTAGCGGTTTCGTTGTCAAATTGAAAGCGGGTATGTAATATTTTGTACTCTATAGCGCTGATAATAAGTGTGTCGCCTTTTGACAGGTTTGACTCGATAAAGGTTGCGTCGCGGAAAAACATGAATTCGACGGTGTCGCGATCTATTTCGATGGGTTGAATGTCTTGATTGTTTTCTTTGGGGGGCGGTAGGCGTGATCCAGAACTTGAAGCAGTCGTGGGAGGTTGAACCTGCTTAAAGTAAATTTCGTAGTCAAAGTTATGGCTGATTCGCCATGTGGCAGTTATGTCAGTAACCTCATAGTAATCCTTTCCATCTATATCTAAAGTGCTCCCGATGTCCATCCTGAAGAAGGCTTCCTCGTAACGGGATTTAGCATGATCTGGTGGGGTGAATTGCCGATTATCAATAAAGGCTTTTATATTCCAAGAGCCGAGTGTGCTGTTGCTCATGGCGATTCTCCTTTTTTTGAGAGATTGTTTATGGTTGTGAACGCAACCGTCGTACATATGGCTCTGGTGTCGCCTAGAATTAAACTGTAAGGAATAACAGTCGTGACGAACGGTCTTTCATTCTTCCTGTCCACCCACAGAGCGGCACGGGCCGTACGCAGTGACGCAAAAACATCGCATTGAAATGGTTGTCAGGCAGTGGAGTATTCAGCCACGTCGGCGGCGTAGAAGGAGAGCGCTCAGAGTGCATGGCTACTGCGTAGCCAGCGGGAGCAAGCTCCCTCGCCACGAAGACGAAATGTTGTTCAAAACGCCCCAGACCTCCCCGGACTCCCTGTAAACTCCGGCCTTTGCCCAGCACCCAGGGAGTCGGCAATGTCGGGTTCTATTCTTTATATCCACGGCTTCAACAGCGCCCCAGCGTCGACCAAGGCCACTCAGTTGATCGACGTAATGGCGCAATTGGGCCTGAGCGACCACCTACAAGTCCCAGCCCTGCACCACCACCCCCGCCAAGCCATCGGTCAGCTGGAACAGGCGATTGCACAACTGGGGCGGCCGCTGCTGGTCGGCAGCTCGCTCGGCGGCTACTATGCGACTCACTTGGCCGAGCGCCACGGCCTCAAGGCCCTGTTGGTCAACCCGGCCGTCAGCCCGCATCGGATGTTCGACGGTTATCTGGGCACACAGAAGAATTTGTACACCGACGAAACCTGGGAATTGACCCACGACCACGTGACGGCCCTGGCCGAGCTGGAAGTGCCGGCGCCCCGGGATCCGCAGCGGTATCAGGTATGGTTGCAAACCGGTGACGAAACGCTGGATTATCGCCACGCCCAGCAGTATTACCGCGCCTGTGCCTTGCGCATCCAGGCCGGCGGCGACCACAGTTTCCAAGGGTTTGCCCAGCAGTTGCCGGCGCTGTTGAGTTTTGCCGGCATTGGCGCCGATTTGTACCAGGCGATCGACTTCACCTCGCTGTGAACCATCGCCCCTTTTTCATTGAACACTGACGACGAGACCCCATGGCCACTCCCAGCGCTAGCTCTTATAACGCAGACGCCATCGAAGTCCTCTCGGGCCTCGACCCGGTGCGCAAGCGCCCCGGCATGTACACCGACACCAGTCGGCCGAACCACCTCGCCCAGGAAGTCATCGACAACAGTGTCGACGAAGCCTTGGCCGGGCATGCGAAGTCGGTGCAGGTCATCCTGCACGCCGATCACTCGCTGGAAGTCAGCGATGACGGCCGCGGCATGCCGGTGGACATACACCCTGAAGAGGGTGTGTCGGGCGTCGAGCTGATCCTCACCAAGCTCCACGCCGGTGGCAAGTTTTCCAACAAGAACTACCAGTTCTCCGGCGGTTTGCACGGGGTGGGTATTTCCGTGGTCAACGCCTTGTCGACCCAGGTGCGGGTGCGGGTCAAGCGTGACGGCAACGAATACCAGATGACTTTCGCCGATGGCTACAAGGCCACCGAGCTGGAAGTGGTGGGCACGGTCGGCAAGCGCAACACCGGGACCAGCGTGTATTTCGCCCCGGACCCGAAGTATTTCGATTCACCGAAGTTTTCCGTCAGCCGCCTCAAGCACGTGCTCAAGGCCAAGGCCGTGTTGTGCCCGGGGCTGCTGGTCAGTTTCGAGGACAAGGCCACCGGCGAGAAAGTCGAATGGCATTACGAAGACGGTCTGCGCTCTTACCTGGTGGACGCGGTCAGCGGTTTCGAACGCCTGCCCGACGAGCCGTTCTGCGGCAGCCTGGCCGGCAATAAGGAAGCGGTGGACTGGGCGCTGTTGTGGCTGCCCGAAGGTGGCGAAAGCGTTCAGGAAAGCTACGTCAACCTGATTCCTACGGCCCAGGGCGGCACCCATGTCAACGGCTTGCGCCAGGGCCTGCTCGATGCCATGCGCGAGTTCTGCGAGTTCCGCAACCTGCTGCCCCGTGGCGTGAAGCTGGCGCCGGAAGACGTCTGGGAACGCATCGCCTTTGTGCTGTCGATGAAGATGCAGGAACCGCAATTCTCCGGCCAGACCAAGGAACGCCTGTCGTCCCGTGAGGCGGCGGCGTTTGTTTCCGGTGTGGTCAAGGACGCGTTCAGCCTGTGGCTCAACGCCAACCCGGAAACCGGCCTGGCCCTGGCGGAGCTGGCGATCAACAACGCCGGCCGTCGTCTCAAGGCCAGCAAGAAGGTCGAGCGCAAGCGCATCACCCAAGGGCCGGCCTTGCCGGGCAAGCTCGCCGATTGCGCCGGGCAGGACCCGATGCGTTCCGAGCTGTTCCTGGTGGAAGGTGACTCCGCCGGCGGCTCGGCCAAGCAGGCGCGGGACAAAGAGTTCCAGGCCATCCTGCCGCTGCGGGGCAAGATCCTCAACACCTGGGAAGTGGACGGCAGCGAAGTGCTGGCCAGCCAGGAAGTGCATAACATCGCCGTGGCCATCGGTGTCGACCCGGGCGCCGAGGACATGAGCCAACTGCGTTACGGCAAGATCTGCATCCTGGCCGACGCCGACTCCGACGGCCTGCACATCGCCACGTTGCTCTGCGCCTTGTTCGTCCAGCATTTCCGCCCGTTGGTGGATGCCGGTCACGTCTACGTGGCGATGCCCCCGTTGTACCGGATCGACTTGGGCAAGGAGATCTACTACGCCCTGGACGAAGCCGAGCGCGATGGCATCCTCGACCGTCTGGTGGCCGAGAAGAAACGCGGCAAGCCGCAGGTCACCCGATTCAAGGGCCTGGGCGAGATGAACCCGCCGCAGTTGCGCGAAACCACCATGGATCCGAACACTCGCCGCCTGGTGCAGTTGACCCTGGATGATTTCGAAGCGACCTCGGAAATGATGGACATGTTGCTGGCGAAGAAGCGCGCCGGCGACCGCAAGTCCTGGCTCGAATCCAAAGGGGACCTGGCCGAGGTGCTGGCCTGATGCGCAACGGGTTCGCCCTGGCGTTGTGGCTGTGGGCGGGGTTGGTAGTCGCAGGACCTGCGCCGGAACTGAAGCTGCTGTCCGAGCACGCCGTCGATGGCATGCGCGGTGGCAACCTGTCCGGGCTGGCGCTGTGCGGCGGCGAGATGTGGACGGTGTCCGATCGCGACGATGACCGGATCTATCGCCTCGCACCCTCCGAGGCGGCGGTCTGGCAGGCCGAGGAGGTTGAGATCGAGGTGCCGAAGGTGCCGGACAGCGGTTTGCCCTGGGGCTTGAGCTCGCGGACCTGGGCGGCGTCGTTCCTGCGCGGTGGCGAGCTGGATTTCGAAGGCATCAGCTGTGACAGCGCCGGCAACCGCTATGTAGTCAGTGAGTCCCATGCCGCGGTGTTGCAGGTGCCACCGTCGGGGCCCGCGTCCTGGCTGAAAATTGCCCCCACCCTGATCCGCCAGGCCCGCGCCAGCGGTATGTTGCTGCATTTCAATGCGTTGTTCGAAGGCTTGGCGATCAACCCGGCCGGTGACCAGCTGTGGTTGGCGGCCGAGCGCGAACGTCGCGGCCTGTTGCTGATCAAGCGTCAGCAGACGGTGTGGGACTGCGATGGCAATTGCGTGTTGCTGAGCGAAGCGGGGCTGGAGATGCAGCCGGCGCAGTTCCCCAAGGCCAAGGCGGTTTCGCGGGATTTCGCGGACCTGTCATTGTTCAATGGCAAGCTGTTTACCCTGGAACGCAACGCCTATCAGGTCTGCCGGCGCGACCCGCAGACCGCCCAGGTCGAGCGTTGCTGGTCGTTCGCCGCCGAGGCGTTGCAGGATAATCGCCGTTATCCCCAGGCCTACGGGCTGGCCGAAGCGCTGGTGGTGGATGCCGAGGGGGCCTGGATCGGCCTGGACAACAACGATGGCAAGCGGGCCGATGGTGAGCAGCGGCCAATCGTCTGGCGCTTCGCTGCGCCTGAGGGTGGCTGGAGTGCCTCGCCGTGAGCCAGCCGTTGCCGGGCAAGCGCGCCGGTCGGGTGTTGATGATCCTGGCCTGGTGCGCCGCGCTGTTTCTGGCGACGCGGTTTTTTGCCCAATGGGAGCAGCGCCAGCAAAACCCCAATACCCAGGTGTACTCGCAAAAAGGTGAAGGTTTTATCGAGGTGAAGTTGGTCGGCAATCAACAGGGGCATTTCGTCGCCAGCGGCCAGATCAACGGCCAGCCGGTGGATTTCATGCTCGACACCGGTGCCACTGATGTGGCGATTCCGATGGAGCTGGCCGAGCGCCTCAAGCTGGAAAAAGGATTCGGCGTGACCTTGAGCACCGCCAACGGTGTGAGCGAGGGCTACCGTACCCGCGTCGACCGGCTGCAATTGGGTGACATCGTCTTGCGCGATGTCCGTGCCCTGGTGGCGCCAGGCCTGGGTGGCACGCAAGTGCTGCTGGGCATGAGTGCCCTGAACAAACTTGAATTTACCCAGCGCGACGGCACCATGCTGCTGCGCCAGACAACGAACTGATGAGGCCCGCATGAGCGACATTCTTGCAGACAGCTTAGACGGCGTAGAACGCCGATCGCTGGCTGACTTCACCGAAAATGCCTACCTCAATTACTCCATGTACGTGATCATGGACCGTGCCTTGCCGCACATCGGCGACGGTTTGAAGCCGGTTCAACGGCGGATCATCTATGCCATGAGTGAGCTGGGGCTGGATGCGGATTCCAAGCACAAGAAATCGGCGCGTACCGTCGGTGACGTGCTCGGCAAGTTCCACCCCCACGGCGACTCGGCCTGCTATGAAGCCATGGTGCTGATGGCCCAGCCGTTCAGCTATCGCTACACGTTGGTGGACGGCCAGGGTAACTGGGGTGCGCCGGACGATCCCAAGTCCTTCGCGGCCATGCGTTACACCGAGGCGCGGCTGTCGCGCTATTCCGAGGTGCTGCTCAGCGAACTGGGCCAGGGCACCGCGGACTGGGGGCCGAACTTCGACGGCACCCTCGACGAACCCCTGGTTCTGCCAGCACGTTTGCCGAATATCCTTCTCAATGGCACCACCGGCATCGCCGTGGGCATGGCCACCGACGTGCCGCCCCACAACCTGCGGGAAGTGGCCACGGCGTGCGTGCGTCTGCTGGACGAGCCGAAAGCCACGGTGGAACAGCTCTGCGAGCACATCCAGGGCCCGGACTATCCGACCGAAGCCGAAATCATCACCCCGCGCGCCGACCTGCTGAAAATCTACGAGACCGGTCGCGGTTCGGTGCGCATGCGCGCCGTGTACCACATCGAAGACGGCGACATCATTGTCACGGCGCTGCCGCATCAGGTCTCCGGGGCCAAGGTCCTGGAACAGATTGCCGCGATGATGCAGGCAAAACCGTCGAAAGCGCCGCAAGTGGCTGACTTGCGCGACGAATCCGACCATGAAAACCCATGCCGCATCGTGATCATCCCGGTCAACAGCCGGGTCGATCACGACGCGCTGATGCAGCACCTGTTCGCCAGCACCGACCTGGAGTCCAGCTACCGGGTCAACATCAACATCATCGGCCTGGACGGCAAGCCGCAACTGAAAAACCTGCGGGCATTGCTGGTGGAGTGGCTGGAGTTCCGGGTCAAGACCGTGCGCCGGCGCCTGCAATTCCGCCTGGACAAGGTCGAGCGCCGCCTGCACCTGTTGGACGGTTTGCTGATTGCCTACCTCAACCTGGATGAAGTGATCCACATCATCCGCACCGAGGAGCACCCCAAGGCCAGCCTGATCGCCCGCTTTGACCTGAGCGAAATCCAGGCCGACTACATCCTCGACACCCGCCTGCGGCAGTTGGCGCGCTTGGAAGAGATGAAGTTGCGCGCCGAGCAGGATGAATTGCTCAAGGAACAGGCCAAGCTGCAAGCCCTGCTGGGCAGCGAAGCCAAGCTCAAGAAGCTGGTACGCACCGAACTGCTCAAGGACGCCGAAACCTATGGCGACGACCGTCGCTCGCCGATCGTCGAACGTGCCGAAGCCAAGGCCCTGACTGAGCACGATCTGCTGCCGAACGAGAAAGTCACCGTCGTGCTGTCGGAAAAAGGCTGGGTACGTTCCGCCAAGGGTCATGATATTGACGCGACGGGGCTTTCCTACAAGGCCGGGGACGGCTTCAAGGCCTTGGCGGCCGGGCGTTCCAACCAATTCGCGGTGTTCGTCGACTCCACTGGGCGCAGTTACTCCGTGCCGGCGCATACCTTGCCATCGGCTCGCGGCCAGGGTGAACCGCTGACCGGTCGTTTAACGCCACCGCCGGGTGCAACTTTTGAATGCGTGCTGATGCCTGATGATGATGGGCTGTACGTCATTGCATCGGACGCGGGTTACGGGTTCGTGGTCAAGGGTGAGGACCTGCAAGCCAAGAACAAGGCGGGCAAGGCGCTGTTGAGCCTGCCGAACAACGCCAAGGTGATTGCGCCGCGCCCGGTGGCCGATCGGGAGAGCAACTGGCTGGCGTCGGTGACCACCGAAGGCCGGTTGCTGGTGTTCAAGATCAGCGACCTGCCACAGCTGGGTAAAGGCAAGGGCAACAAGATTATCGGTATTTCCGGCGAACGGGTCGCCAGCCGTGAGGAATATGTCACGGATATTGCAGTGTTGCCGGAAGGCGCCACGCTTGTGCTACAGGCAGGAAAGCGTACGCTTTCGTTGAAGGCGGACGATCTTGAGCACTACAAGGGTGAACGTGGTCGGCGGGGCAACAAGCTTCCGAGGGGCTTTCAGCGGGTCGATGCGCTGCTCGTCGAAAACCTCAATTAGGCGTAGTAGAGGGCTCGGTCTGCGATTAAATGCCGCAGATCGATGCTTTCGCGCTGGAGTCGGCGCGCATATTCACGGATGATAGGCCCTTTCAAGCGCCGGCGTAGCCGAGCGTTCTTCACATTGACCGAGTATTTTTTCACTGTGGCAAGCCTTGTGGCTGCCACCTGGACGGAACGATGACTGCTCTGCGCCTCCCTATTTTGTGGCTCGCCGGCCTGCTTGGCCTGGCGGGCTGCAGCATGAACCAGCCGGTGTCGCTGTACCAACTGGACAGCGGAACCCCGGCCCAGCCTGCGCAAAGCACAGGCATGGCCGTATTGCTCGGCCCGGTTCTGATCGCTGACTACCTGCAGCGTGAAACCTTGTTGCAACGCCAACCGGACGGCAGCCTGCAAGCCGCCACTGACGGCCGTTGGGCCGGCAGCCTGTCCTCCGACATCGATCAGTTGCTGTTGCGCCAGGTCGCCGGGCACCTGGACAGCCAGCGCGTGGTGCTGGCACCGGCGACCCAGGGGTTCACCCCGGATGTGCAGGTACTGCTGTCGATTACCCGCCTGGACTCGGGTAAAGCCCAGCCGGCAGTGCTCGATGCCCAATGGCGGTTGATCGACCGTCGTGGCAAGGTGCGTGAGAACCGCATCGTTCATCTGCAAGAGCAACATGCCGGCACCACGGCGGCACAGGTCCAGGCCCAGGGCGTGCTCCTGCAACGCCTGGCCGAACAGTTGTCGGTGTCGCTCAAGCCCCTGGCCAACCAGCCGCCTGTCGCCGAAGTGCCCCGCAAAGCCGCGCCTGCCCCGGCCAAACCGGTCGAGAAGGAAAAGGACAAGATTCCCATGGCCTTGCCGATTCGTACGGACATGGAAGTGTTCAGGTTCTGACGGTTGGACCGGATACCCGACAAAGCCCGCGTTGATGCGGGCTTTGTTGTTTCTGCCGGTTGGATCTCTTGTGCCTGGGCCGGCCCTATCGCGAGCAAGCTCGCTCCCACACTGGGTCTGAGGCCTGCAGACATCCCCTGTGGGAGCGAGCTTGCTCGCGATGGCGGCGCTGAAGGCGACAAAAAAGCCCGCAGACAATCACTCATCCCCCACAGCAGGTCTGAGGCTTGCAGACATCCCCTGTGGGAGCGAGCTTGCTCGCGATGGCGGCGCTGAAGGCAACAAAAAGCCCGCAGACAATCACTCATCTGCGGGCTTCGTTACTTCATGTCCTGAGGCTCAGGCCTGGCGCTCATGCATCCGCGCCAGTTGCCGCTCCAGCATCGATGGGTAAGGCTCCATCAAGCGCTCCACGCAACACGCGCCTTCGGGGCTGGCGATGGGGCGGATGCGCGCGCGCTGGCGGATCAGGGCGTCGTCGTTGATCTTGCGCTCCACCAGCAGCAGGTTGCGGCTGTGTTGCGACAGCGCCAGGGCGTCCTGGGCGGTTTCGGTCAGCAGCAGGTCGATCTGGCTCAAACCGAACAAGCCATCGCCCAAGGTCAGGCCCAATTGCAGTTGCAGGGTGATGCCGCTGTCGGCGACTTCGATCTGCAACTGGTGACCCAAGGCGCGGAGCAACTCACCGCAGCAAATGGCATTGGTCAGGTAGTCGTCGCCGCTGTCTTCGGTGTGGAACAGCATCAGCGTGCTGCCGTCGTTCAAGGTGTGCAATTCGCCCTGATAGAGCGATGCGGCCTGGTCGAGGCAGTCGCGGTAGCGTTCGAGCAGCTCCTTCAAGCGCGCCTGGGGCAGGCGACGCAGTTGATCCTGGGCGCCCAGTTGCACGGCCAGTACGGCGCTGTGCTGGGGCAGGTTCGAGGCCACAGGCTTGGCGACCGGTTGAGGTGCCCCATTGACCGACTCGTCACGCAGGTCGGCGAAGGCTTCGTCGTCTTCCTCGTCCTCTACCGCCCGCACCACATGGCGTGGCGCCGGTTTGGAGGTTGGCATCGGCTGGCTTTCGTCGAAGCCCGGGTCGCGCAGGTTACGCACTTCGAAGCCTGGCTCGGCATCGTCGTCGTCCGCGTAGTCGAGGTCTTCAGGTTCCGGCAGGGGCTCGGGTTCCGGCGCGAAGCTGGCGTGCAGTTGCCGGGCCAGGTCGCCGATCTCGTCCTGGCGCTGGGTGGCCGGCGTGTGTTCGTCGATGTCCCGCAGCCAGACGCGCAATTGCAGCAGCGGCGTGGAGATGTGCCGCCCCAGGCGCAGGCTCAAGGCCAGTGCCAGGGCCAGCAGGATCGCGCTGAGGATGCCCATGCTTTGCAGGCTGATGGTCATCGGTTGCTGGAACTGGTCCATGTCCAGGCTGATGCGCAGTTGCCCGGCGGTCACGTCCTGGAAGGTGATCTTGCTCTGGTACATGCCGCCGGACTCGCCCAGCAGGCCAGGCTTGGGCCGCTGGCCGGCCTCGGCGAGGATGCGGTTGTCCACGCTGTAGATGGCGGCGTGGGCCACCAGCTTGTTCTTGGTCAGGTTGTTGAGCAGCACGTTGAGGCTGAGGATGTCGTTGGACACCAGCAGCTCGGTGGCGGACGTGGCGGTCTGGGTGGTCAGGCTTTCACCCAGGGCATCGGCCTGCTCGTGCATCGCCTGCTTGAACTGCAAACCCATCACGCAGGCATAGATGACCAGGGCCAGGGCGACCAGGATGACGTTATGGCTGGCAATGCGCAATGCGATCGGCACACGACGGTGACGCAGCGCACGGAAGATCAGCAGGAAGAAGTTGTCGGTTTTGACTGGCGTGGGCCGGTTCACTGAGCTCGGCTCTTTGTCCGTGAAATTGACGCGCAGTATAGCGACAGGCCCATGACCGGCAAAGCACTGGCGGTGCCCGATGGTCACTGAATGTGGGTAGAATGCGGTTTTTTTCCACCTGCGGGGGTGCGCCTTGCGCGAAATCGTCCTGATAAACATCACTGGCAGCGACCGTCCGGGTCTGACTGCGGCCATTACCGGCGTTCTGGCCCAGGGTGGTGTGAACATTCTCGACATCGGTCAGGCGGTGATCCATGACACGCTGTCGTTCGGCATCCTGGTTGAAATCCCGGACGCCGAACAAAGCAAGTCCGTGCTCAAGGACATCCTGTTCACCGCCTACAAGCTCGACCAGCAGGTGCGTTTCACCCCGGTGTCCGAGGAGGATTACCAGCATTGGGTGGCCGGCCAGGGCAAGAAGCGCCATATCGTGACCCTGTTGACCCGCAAGGTCACCGCCGAGCAATTGCAGCGCGTCAGTTCGATCACCGCCCAGTATGGCCTGAACATCGACCACATCGACCGCCTGTCCGGGCGCATGCCGCTGGACACCCCGGCCGACAAGGGCAAGGGCTGCATCGAGTTTTCGGTGCGCGGCGAGCCGGCCGATCCCCAGGCGTTGCGTGCCGAGTTCCTCAGCGTGGCCCAGGAACTGAACGTCGACATCGCCTTCCAGGAAGATTCGCTGTTCCGCCGCAACCGCCGCCTGGCGGTGTTCGACATGGACTCGACGCTGATCGAGGCCGAGGTCATCGACGAATTGGCCAAGGCGGCCGGCGTGGGCGACAAGGTCTCGGCCATCACCGAGCGAGCCATGGCCGGCGAGCTGGATTTCCGTGCCAGCTTCAAGGAGCGCCTGGCCTTGCTCAAAGGTCTGGACGTCAGCGTGCTGGATTCCATTGGCGCTTCCCTGCGCCTGACCGAAGGCGCCGAAACCCTGTTCGCCGAACTCAAGCGCCTGGGCTACAAGACCGCCATCCTGTCCGGCGGCTTCACCTACTTCGCCAAGCAGTTGCAGGCCAAGCTCGGTATCGACTATGTATTCGCCAACGAGCTGGAAGTGGTGGACGGCAAGGTGACCGGCGTGGCCGTCGAGCCGATCGTCGATGCCCAGCGCAAGGCGGACCTGCTGCGTGAACTGGCTGCAAAAGAAGGCCTGCGCCTGGAGCAGACCATCGCCGTGGGCGACGGCGCCAACGACCTGCCGATGCTGGCGATCGCGGGCCTGGGCGTGGCATTCCGCGCCAAGCCGCTGGTCAAGCAGTCGGCCAGGCAAGCGATTTCCACCCTGGGGCTGGATGGGGTGTTGTATCTGCTGGGCTTCAGGGATCGTGACGGGCAGCTTTGACTGACACACTGATTTTGGAGCAAGTGCACTTGTGGCGAGGGCGCTTGCTCCCGCTGGGGCGCGAAGCGGCCCTGAAACCTGGGGCCTGAGTGTGTCGGATCGACCGCAGGGGCCTGCTGCGCAGGCCAGCGGGAGCAAGCTCCCTCGCCACAACGGGTTGCGTGCGGTTCAAAGCGATTTCCACAACGAATCAAAATTCCCTTCCTGGTCGCCGCCATCCCCGGTTTCGCTTGAGTCTTCCGGGTGATAGGAAAACTGGTTGAAACTGTGGGTGCTGGTCACCCGGCGGTCCAGGCCGGCTCGGCGCTCCTGGCCGTTGGTGTTGATCAACACCCGCTGGCCTTCCTGGAAGGGCAGGCGTGGGGCGATCATGGTCGGGGGCAGGTCAATGGCGCTGATCTCGGGGAGTAACAGGCCGCGCAGGTAGTGACCGTGCTCATTTTCTTCCCGGACCAGTTGCAGCCCGCAAGGCTGGGCATGGGGTGCGACCAGTTCGATGCCCATTTGCATGGCGCCGTTGCGCACTTGGCGGATCCAGCGCACCACGGCAACGCTCCAGGCCTGGTCGCTGCTGTCGCGGATGCCGATCATTTCCCCGGCTTGCAATTGTTCCGGCACCTCCTTGGGCCAACCGAGGCAATAGCCGCCAGGGCTGTGGTTGATGATCGGCAGGTCGTAGGTGGGGAAGTGATGCTGGTTGTCGGAGCTGGTGCCATCGTCATCGGCCGGGTTGACCGGGTACTCGATTTCTTCATAGGGCAGCAGGTCGCTGTCGCCGGCGGGGGCGGCGTCGAACGCTTGCTTCCAGGTGTCGCTTGTCTTGCTCTGCGAGGCTTCGAAGCGGGCCTTGCGGGTGGCGGGGCTTTTCAGGATTTCGTTGAACGAGCGCTCGCCGCCCAGGTAGTAGTGCAGCGCACTCATGCCCACGCACAGGGTCAGCGTGCCGTTGCCCTCGGTGCGCTGGAAGCTGCGTTCAGCCGCTTCGCCCCAGGCGGCTTGCAGGTGATGCAGCGTGTCGGCGCTCATGCCCCCAGGGACTGGCAACGTATTATCGGCAGGGTGTTCCAGGTGAGTGGCGATTGCACGCACCAGTGGCTGGGGATCGAAGCCCTGCAAGGTCGGCTGCTGTTCGGCCCGGAACTTGGAGCGGTAGCGTGGCCCGACATCCAGCTCTGGAGCGACGGCGAACAGGCTGCTGGCAGCGGTGGCAGGGTCCAGCTTGACCCACTGGCTCCAGGATTCGAGCACTTCGGTCAGTCGCCCGATCTGGCTCTGGCGCAATTGATTGCTGCGTGACGCGCCCAGCAGCAGGGCGACGACATAGGTCTGCTCGGCGTTCAATTGATGAACCTGGCTGGCCAGTTCGTCACTCACGCTCAGGTGTTGCAAGCGGTGCAGGCAGGCGATCCGGTACAACTGATGCAAGTCCAGCCACAACCCCTCGGGCACTGGGCTGTACAGCTGGCTGGCACGCAGCAGCGGGCCGTTGAGGGCATGCATCGCTCGTTGCAGCGCGGTGCTCAGCAGGCGGGCCCGGTCCTTGGTGTATTTCGACGCGATACGCGCCACGATCTGTTTGTAGCCCATCGCCAGTTGGGTTTGCAGGGCCTGGCACAGGTTGACGATCTTGCGCGAGCGATCATCCAGCACGATGGCCTGTTGCAGGAAGTGCCGCTCCAGGTGCTTGCAGACGTAATACACCTCGGGCCGCAGCAGTTCGAGCAGTTGCAGGCGATTGTCGCTGGGCGTGAGCAGTTGGTTGAGTTCACCCAGGGCCTGGTACAACAGGCGAGCCGTTTCGCCGATGTTGGCTTTGGGCAGGTTGGCGATCCAGCGCTTGAGGTCCCGTGGCGTAGCATCGCAGAACGACAGGCGTGGTTGTGTCGGGGTCAGGACGCGCAATAGCTGGAGAGGGCTGGTCTCATTCATGCCGTGTACGGGCTCCGGCGGGAAATAAACGTGATGTTTCCAACTCTAGCAGTTGTAGCCGAAGGAGGTACGCTATCTATGCTGGATGCCCTGTGGGAGCGAGCTTGCTCGCGATGACGCCAGGACAGTCTCTATTGAGGTGACTGTTACATCGCCATCGCGAGCAAGCTCGCTCCCACATTTGATCTTTTACTCAGCCCTTGGGCAGCGCCAGGCCCTGGCCCATCTGCACTGGCGACCCGGCCACCAGGTCTTCGGCCCATTTCACCTGGCCTGGACCGAACAGCACGATGGCGGTCGAACCCAGCTTGAAGCGTCCCAGTTCGGCGCCTTTTTCCAGATGGATCGGCGCGCGGGCGGCTTCGTCGTAACGGAAGGTTTTGAGTTCGCGCTTGGGTGGCGTCACCAGCCCGGCCCAGACGGTTTCGATGGAGGCCACGATCATCGCGCCCACCAGCACCACGGCCATCGGCCCGCGCTCGGTGTCGAAAATGCACGCGACGCGCTCGTTGCGGGCGAACAGCTCCGGAACGTTTTCGGCGGTGGTCTGGTTGACCGAGAAAATCCGCCCGGGAATGTAGACCATCTCCCGCAGGGTACCGGCCAATGGCATGTGCACGCGGTGGTAGTCCTTGGGGGACAGGTAGATGGTGGCAAAATCGCCGCCCATGAACGGCGCTGCATTGGCCGCGTCACCACCCAGCAGCTCCAGCACGCTGAAGCTGTGGCCCTTGGCCTGGAACACTCGGCCGTGCTCGATCGGGCCGAGCTGGCTGACGGCGCCGTCGGCGGGGCTGAGGATCGCGCCCGGGGTTTCGTCCAGCGGCCGCGCGCCGTCTTTCAGGGCGCGGGTGAAGAAGGCGTTGAAGTGCTCATACGCGGTCAGGTCTTCCACCAGGGCCTGGGACATGTTCACTTGATAGCGCTTGGCGAACCACGCGGTGAAGGCATTCTTGAACCAACGCACGCGGCATTCGGCAATGCAACCGGCCAACCGCGACAACAGGTGGTGGGGCAGCAGGTATTGAGTGAGGATGAACAAACGGTTTTTCATTAACTGTCCTTAAGAACCTTCAAAGCTCGATGGGCGTGTCGGGGTGGTTGCCCCATTCGCCCCAGGAACCGGCATAGCCTTTGACTCGTGGATAACCGAGCGCCTTGGCCACCAGGTAGGTGAAGCCAGAGCGGTGGTGAGTCTGGCAGTGGGTGATGATTTCTTTGTCGGGCGTGATGCCCAATCGTTCGAGGATCTGCGGCATGTCCTTGCGAATGCGCAGGTTGCGCGCCGGGTCCATGCCGGCGGTCCATTCGAAATTGACCGCCCCTGGAATGTGCCCGCCCCGGGCTGCGACGACTTTCTCGCCGGAGTATTCCAGCGGGCCGCGCGCATCCCAGATGGCCAGGTCGGCGGCACCGAGGCGGCTTTGCAGGTATTCGCGGGTGGCGGTAGGGGCATCGTACAACGTCAGGGGCACCGGGCCGGCAACCGGTGCCGGAACATCGACGGACACCGGCAGGCCTTCGTCCAGCCAGGACAGCAGGCCGCCGTCGAGGTAGTGATAGTTCGAGTGGCCGATCACGTCCAGCAGCCAGATAAAGCGCCCGGCCCAGCCGCCGCCTTCGTCGTCGTAGACCACGTAGACCGCGTCCGGGTGATGCCCAAGCTCGCCGAACAGGGTTTCCAGGTCGGCCTTGGCCGGCAACAGGCCCGGTGCCGGCGGCTGGCCGAGCTGGGTGCGCTTGGGGTCGACGAAACGTGCGCCGGGGATGTGCCCGGTGCTGTAGCGCGCGGCGCTGGTCAGGTCCACCAGAATCAGTTCGCAGGCGTCGAGGCGCGGCAGCAGTTCGCTCGGCTCGATCACCAGCGGCAAGCCAGAGAAGTCAGGCATGTGAGGTCTCCAGGGGCGCAAAGGGAAAGGATTGTAGCAAGTTCAGCGACCGCGGTTGGTAAAGGTATGCAGGGCCCTTTCGATACATTGCACGGTTTTGCCGAAGGCTTGCACGGTGATATCCGAGAACGGTCCGCCGCCCTGGTCCACCGCCACCAGCATGATCACCCGTCCATTGCACGTCAGTGAGCGCAACAGCAGGTGCTCACCCCGGAACAGGCTGCGCAGGCCCGGCGGCAGTAGTGCCGAAAACTGCGCGTTGTTGTCCGGGTTCAGGCGAACCTGGGCCTGCTGGGCCAGCAACCGCTGCAATATTTTGCTCTGGCTGATGGTAAAGCTCATGGCCGCGGCTTCCTTGGGCAGGCCGGCGGTCTGGTGTACGCGCACGCTGGCCTGGCTGCGGTCGGCCATCAGGATCATCACCCGGCGCATGCCACAGGCCACCAGGACATCCCGTGCCGAGGTGGTCAGGTGCATGGCATTGCGGAAGGGGCTCGGCTCCACCAGCATGGCGGAGCATTGCTTGCGCCACTGGCTCAGGTCTTGGGCGCTGGGCGGGGCGGCGGGCAGCAAGCCGGGGTGGATGCGGCGGCTGCCCGAGGGCCAGATCAGCGCCACGGCCGGGTGCCAGAGGTCTGGCATGGCGTGATGATGGGCGCTATTGACCGCTTGTTGGTGCAGTTGCTGCTGGACCTCATCCATCGACATCTGCAGATACAAACTGGTGAGGTACTGCCAGCGAGTGAGCGCGGGGCTGTCCCAGGCCTGTTGTGCGGCCAGTGCCAGGCCGTTGGCCAGCAATACGGTGTTGGCCGGCTGGTTGAGCCAGCGTCGCAGGATCGGGTCGTCGTCCAGGCGATTCTGCTGGCGCAGGGGGTGTTCGCTGTCCCGGGCGATGCGCAGGACTTTCACCAGCTCGCGGCGTTCATTGAGTAGCAGGCGATAACCTTGCGCCACCCAGATGGGCAAGCGCCAGGTTTCCACCAGCGCCAGGCAGATTTCCAGCAGGCTGACGCCGAACAGTTCGCGCTCTACCTTGGGCGCGGGCTCGCCTTTATGGACGACCCGCAATTCCCATTCCCCGAGCAATCGTGGATGGGTCAGGGCCAGGGGCCAGAGCGGTGACAGGAATAACAGGCTGCCCCAGTGTATGTCTTGCCACAGCCGCGCCAGGCGGCTGGCAAAAAAACCATTGGCCTGTTGCGTGGCGTGCTGGCTGATCAATTGCAACTGGCGCAAGGCGATGGGTATTTCATGCTCCGGCAACGACGGCAGGCGGGCGAGCAGTTCCTCGGTACGCTTGAGGCCGAGGCGGTTGATGGCCACTTCGAGGTTTTCCGCAGGTTCTGCAAGGCTGCCATGGGTGTGATGGTTGGCTTCGCGGATGACGCTCAGGGCCAGGGCTGGGCTGCCCTGCATCAGGTCGGCGATGTCGCGCAAGGAGCGGCGGCTGTCGGCGAGGGCCTTGCAGACCAGGTCGTGGCTGGCCTGGGGTACCGGCAGATGCACGCCTTTGAGCAGCGTCACCCAACCTTCGAGGGTGGTCGGTCGGGGCGTTGGAACCTTGGTTTCGTTAGTCATGGCTGGACGTGATCATCGTATGAATTCTCTACGCCCGGAACGGGGCAAATTGGCTTTTCGCCAGAACAGCCTATAGTCTGGCGCAGTTTTGCCGATAAGTAGAAGAAGAGATTTTTCAGCTTCCGAATATGACCTTGAACCCGACTTAAATAAGTACTTTCTATCTATGGCTAAAATTATCGGCATCATTGTCGTGTTCGCGAGCGTGCTCGGCGGATACGTGCT
>NZ_JACNDD010000138.1:0-17514 GCF_017351395.1 Pseudomonas sp. FW305-28 | reverse complement strand
AGCTCGCTCCCACAGGTAGAGCTGCGTCGGGTTAGACCGGTGCGGTCTCGGCCCGGCGGACTTCCGGTTGTTTCCAGGAGTCGGCAGCGCTTTCTTCGATGGCTTGCTGGATCGCGCGCTTGCGGTTCTCTTCGGCGCGGCGGCTGAAGTACCAGACCAGGAAGGTCACCAGCGACACCGCCAGCAGGATCAGGCTCGCCACGGCGTTGATTTCCGGTTTTACCCCCAGGCGCACGGCCGAGAAGACTTCCATTGGCAAGGTGGTCGAGCCGGGGCCGGAGACGAAGCTCGCCAGCACCAGGTCATCCAGGGACAACGCGAACGACATCATGCCCCCCGCCGCCAGTGACGGCGCGATCATCGGGATGGTGATCAAAAAGAACACCTTCCACGGCCGGGCACCCAGGTCCATGGCCGCCTCTTCGATGGACAGGTCCAGCTCACGCAAACGTGCCGAGACCACCACCGCCACATAGGCCGCGCAGAACGTGGTGTGGGCGATCCAGATCGTGACGATGCCACGCTCCTGGGGCCAGCCAATCATCTGCGCCATGGCGACGAACAGCAGCAACAGCGACAGACCGGTGATGACTTCCGGCATCACCAGCGGCGCGGTGACCAGGCCGCCGAACAGCGTGCGGCCCTTGAAGTGGGTGATGCGGGTCAACACGAAGGCCGCCAGCGTCCCCAGGGCCACCGCGGCAATCGCCGTGTAGCAGGCGATTTCCAGCGAGCGCACCACCGAGCCCATCAACTGACTGTTGTCCAGCAGGCCGACGTACCACTTGATCGACCAGCCACCCCACACCGTCACCAGTTTCGAGGCGTTGAACGAATAGATCACCAGGATCAGCATCGGTGCGTAGATGAACAGCAAACCCAGCACCAGCATCAGGCTTGAAAAACTGAAGCGCTTCATTCCTTGCCCTCCATTTCTTTGGCCTGACTGCGGTTGAACAGGATGATGGGCACGATCAGGATTGCCAGCATCACCACCGCCAGGGCGGATGCCACCGGCCAGTCTCGGTTATTGAAGAATTCCTGCCACAGCACTTTGCCGATCATCAGGGTTTCCGGGCCGCCCAGCAGTTCCGGGATGACGAACTCGCCCACCACGGGGATGAACACCAGCATGCAGCCGGCGACGATGCCGTTCTTGGACAGCGGCACGGTGATTTTCCAGAAGCTGTTGAAGGTGCTCGACCCCAGGTCCGACGCGGCTTCCAACAGGCTGGCGTCATGTTTCACCAGGTTGGCGTACAACGGCAGGATCATGAACGGCAGATAGGAGTAGACGACCCCGATATACACCGCCAGGTTGGTGTTGAGGATCTGCAGCGGTTCGCTGATCCAACCCATGCTCAGCAAAAAGCCGTTGAGCAAGCCGTTGTTGCTGAGGATGCCCATCCACGCGTAGACGCGGATCAGGATCGCGGTCCAGGTCGGCATCATGATCAGCAGCACCAGCACCGTCTGCATCTCTTTGCGGGCATTGGCGATGCCATAGGCCATCGGGTAGCCGATCAGCAGGCACAAGAGCGTGCTGATCAGGGCCATTTTCAGCGAACCGAGGTAGGCGGCGATGTACAACTCGTCCTCGCTCAGCATCGCGTAGTTGGCGAGGTTGAGCAGCACCTGCAGCTTCTGGTCAACGTAGCTGTAGATCTCGGTGTATGGCGGGATGGCCACGTCGGCTTCGGCAAAGCTGATCTTCAGGACGATGAAGAACGGCAGCATGAAGAACAGGAACAGCCAGATGAAGGGCACCCCGATGACCAGTTGGCGGCCACCGGGCGTTATTCGATCGAGTCGGCGTTTGAGTTTGCGCATGTTCATGAGCGAAGCACCACGCCGCTGTCGTCTTCCCACCAGACGAACACCTGGTCGCCCCAGGTCGGGCGCTGGCCACGGCGTTCGGCGTTGGCGACGAAGGACTGCACCAGCTTGCCGCTCGGCAGCTCGACGTAGAACACCGAGTGGCCGCCCAGGTAGGCGATGTCATGGACCTTGCCGCTGGACCAGTTGTGCTCGCAGGTCGGCGGCTCGGAAGTGACCAGCAGCTTTTCCGGGCGAATCGCGTAGGTCACCGACTTGTCCTGCACCGAGGTACTGATGCCGTGGCCGACGTAGATATTGCGGTCCAGGTCCTTGCAGGTCAGCACCGCGTGGCCTTCGGCGTCGTCCACCACTTCGGTCTCGAAGATGTTGACGTTGCCGATGAACTCGCAGACCAGCCGGCTGGTCGGGGTCTCGTAGATGTCGATCGGGCTGCCGATCTGGGCGATCCAGCCCAGGTGCATGATCGCGATACGTTCGGCCATGGTCATGGCCTCTTCCTGGTCGTGGGTCACCATGACGCAGGTCACGCCAACCCGCTCGATGATTTCCACCAGCTCCAGTTGCATCTGCGAGCGCAGTTTCTTATCCAGCGCGCCCATCGGCTCATCGAGCAGCAACAGCTTCGGGCGCTTGGCCAGGGAACGGGCCAGGGCCACACGCTGGCGCTGGCCGCCGGAGAGCTGGTGCGGCTTGCGCTTGGCGTACTGGCTCATCTGCACCAGCTTGAGCATCTCCGCCACGCGGGCATCGATCTCGGCCTTCGGGATCTTGTCCTGTTGCAGACCGAAGGCGATGTTCTGCGCCACGGTCATGTGCGGGAACAGGGCGTAGGACTGGAACATCATGTTGATCGGCCGCTCATAGGGCGGCATGTCGGTGATGTCCACACCGTCGAGGAAAATCCGCCCCTCGGTGGGCCGCTCGAAACCGGCCAGCATGCGCAGCAAGGTGGATTTGCCCGATCCCGAACCGCCGAGCAAGGCGAAGATCTCGCCTTTCTTGATTTCCAGGGACACGTCGTCCACGGCAATCGTCTCGTCGAACTTCTTCGTGACCCGGTCGATTTTGACCAGCACCTGCTTGGGTGTCTGGTCGCCCTCGAGGGCTTTCTTATAGGCGCCGGAGGCAACTGCCATTTACGAAACTCCCACAGAATTTGCAGTTCGCCCCACGCGGACGAACAAGAGTGTTGAGGTTATTTACCCGACTTGACCTTGGTCCAGCTGCGGGTCATGAGTCGTTGGATCTTGGGCGGCAACTCGGAGTTGACGTAGAGCTTGTCGACGACCGCTTGCGGTGGATAAACCGCTTCATCGGTGCGTACTTTCTGGTCCATCAGCTCGCCAGCCTTCGGGTTCGGGTTGGCATAACCGACAACGTCACTGACCTGGGCGATGACCTCAGGCTTGAGCACATAGTTGATGAAGGCATGCGCTTGCTTGACGTTGGTGGCGTCACGCGGGATCGCCAGCATGTCGAACCAGAGATTGCCGCCTTCCTTGGGAATCACATAGGCGATGTTGACGCCCTTGCCGGCCTCGCTGGCACGAGCCCGGGCCTGGAAGATGTCGCCGGAGAAACCGGCCGCCACGCAGATCTCGCCATTGGCCAGGTCGGAGATGTATTTGGAGGAATTGAAATAAGTCACGTAAGGCCGGATCTTGAGCAGCTGCGCCTCGGCCTTCTTGTAGTCTTCGGGGTCTTCGCTGTTGGGGTTCAGGCCCAGGTAATTGAGCATCGCCGGGATCATTTCGTCGCCCGAGTCGAGGAACGAAACACCGCAGCTGGACAGCTTCTTGATGTTTTCCGGTTCGAACAGCATGGCCCAAGAATCGATCTTCTCGACGCCCAGGACCGCCTTGATCTTCTCGACGTTATAGCCGATGCCGTTGGTGCCCCAGAGGTAAGGCACGGCGTACTGGTTGCCCGGGTCGTTCTTTTCCAGGCGCTTGAGCAGCACAGGGTCGAGGTTGGCGTAGTTGGGCAACTGCGCCTTGTCGAGCTTCTGGAACGCACCGGCCTTGATCTGCTTGCCCAGGAAGTGGTTGGACGGCACGACCACGTCGTAGCCGGTACGCCCGGCCAGCAACTTGCCTTCCAGGGTTTCGTTGGAGTCGAACACGTCATACACCGGCTTGATGCCAGTGGCTTTTTCGAAATCCGCCAGGGTGGTCTCGCCGATGTAGTCCGACCAATTATAAATATGCACGGTGGAAGCGGCCTGGACACTGACGGCGAGCGTCAGGCCGGCGCCGACCAGCAAGGCGTTGCGTAACAAAGAAAAGACTGGCACGTGGAGGTCCTCTTAAATAGTTGGGCCCAAGTTGCCCCCGTTACTTGGCCACGATGGACCCTGCAACAAAACCGGCGCGCAACTTACCCTCGATAAACCGATCCAGCAAAACTTTTAGTTATTGAGCTGCTCCTGTTGCCGCCGCGGCGATGCCAGCGACAACAGGAGGATGCTTCAGACCGGCTTATTTACCGGATTTGATCTTGGTCCAGCTGCGGGTCAGGATCCGCTGGGTCGCTGGCGGCAGATCGCTGATGGCGTACAGCTTGGCCTTCACTTCGTCCGATGGGTAAATGCTCGGGTCACCGGAGATTTCCTTGTCCACCAACGCGGTGGCGGCCTTGTTGCCGTTAGGGAAACGCACGTTGTCGGTGATCTGCGCCATGATTTCCGGCTGCATGATGAAATTCATCCATTTATAAGCGGCCTCGACATTTTCGGCATCCTTGGGAATGGCGACCATGTCGTAGAACGAACCGGCACCTTCCTTGGGAATGGTGTAGGCCACTTTCACTTTGCCGCCAGCCTCGGCAGCACGGCTCTTGGATTGCTCGATATCACCCGAGTAGCCCACGGCGACGCAGATGTTGCCGTTGGCCAGGTCGGAAATGTATTTGGAAGAGTGGAAGTAACCGATCGATGGACGCAATTTGAGGAACAGTGCTTCAGCCTCGGCCAGTTGCTTCTTGTCCTGGCTGTCGGTCGGGTAGCCAAGGTAATGCAGGGCCACCGGAATCATTTCGGTTGGCGAATCGAGGAAGCTCACGCCGCAGCTCTTGAGCTTGGCGATGTTCTCGGGCTTGAGCAGGGTGTCCCAGGAATCGATCTTGTCGACGCCCAATGCGGCCTTGACCTTCTCGGGGTTGTAACCGATGCCGATGGTGCCCCACATGTAAGGGAAGGCGTGTTTGTTGCCCTGGTCGCTGGCATCGCCGACAGCCTTGAGCAGGTCGGTGTCCAGGTTCTTCCAGTTCGGCAGCTTGGACTTGTCCAGCTCCTGGTAGACGCCGGCCTTGATCTGCTTGGCCAGGAAGTTGTTCGACGGCACCACGATGTCATAACCGGACTTGCCGGCCAGCAACTTGGCTTCCAGGGTTTCGTTGCTGTCGAACACGTCGTAGACGACTTTGATCCCCGTTTCTTTCTCGAACTTGGCGACGGTGTCCGGCGCAATGTAGTCGGACCAGTTGTAGACATGCAGCACTTTGTCGTCCGCCTGGACGGCGCCCGCCATCACGCCCATCAGTGACATGGCGAGGAGGGTCTTGCCAGCTATCTTCATACCTAATGCCTTCATGGATTGATGCTCCAGTTATTCTTTTTAGCCACGTTCAGTAGCCGGCTCGCGGGCAACTTGAACAGGCGGTAGTCTGGCAAGTTACAGGGCAGGCTTTCAACACAGGCCCAGCCTTTTGTTCACGCTGGGCGAGGCCCTTGCAGGCACCTCGCTCAGAGCCTAGCACTTAGCCCTGCAACGCACTGAGCGTCAGGTCCAGGCACTGCCGCGCCTTGGTCACCAATTCATCGATCTCGGCCTTGCTGATCACCAGCGGCGGCGCAATGATCATGGTGTCGCCCACCGCGCGCATGATCAGCCCGTTATCGAAGCAGAACTGCCGGCAGATCATGCCCACGCCCTTGCCTTCGTAGCGTTTGCGCGTGGCCTTGTCCTGGACCAGTTCGATCGCCCCCAGCAAACCGACCCCGCGTACTTCACCCACCAGCGGATGATCGTTCAGTTCCCGCAAACGCTTCTGCAAATAGGGTGCCGTTTCGCTGTGGACACGCTCGATGATCTTCTCGTCGCGCAGGATGCGGATGTTTTCCAGGGCCACCGCCGCGGCCACCGGGTGACCGGAGTAGGTAAACCCGTGGTTGAAGTCACCGCCTTCGTTGAGCACCGCGACCACGTCGTCGCGCACGATCAGCCCACCCATGGGGATATAGCCGGAGGTCAGGCCCTTGGCGATGGTCATCATGTGCGGTTTCAACCCGTAATGGTCGGTACCGAACCACTCACCGGTGCGGCCGAAGCCACAGATCACTTCGTCGGCCACGAACAGAATGTCGTACTTGGCGAGGATTTCCTTCATGCGCGGCCAGTAGCTGTCCGGCGGCACGATCACGCCACCGGCGCCCTGGATCGGCTCGGCGATGAAGGCCCCGACGTTGTCCACGCCGATCTCCAGGATCTTTTCTTCCAACTGGTTGGCCGCCCACACGCCGAACTCTTCGGGGCTCATGTCGCCGCCTTCACCGAACCAGTAAGGCTGGGCGATGTGGACAATGCCCGGGATCGGCAGGTCGCCCTGCTCGTGCATATAGGTCATGCCGCCCAGGCTCGCGCCCGCGACGGTCGAACCGTGATAACCGTTCTTGCGGCTGATGATGACTTTCTTGTTCGGCTGGCCCTTGATCGCCCAATAGTGGCGGACCATGCGCAGCATGGTGTCGTTGCCCTCGGAGCCGGAGCCGGTGAAGAACACGTGGTTCATGCCTTCAGGGGCGATGTCGGCGATGGCTTTGGACAATTCCAGCACCGGCGGGTGGGCCGTCTGGAAGAACAGGTTGTAGTACGGCAGTTCACGCATCTGCTGGCTGGCGGCGTCGGCCAGTTCCTCACGGCCATAACCGACGGCCACACACCAGAGGCCGGCCATGCCGTCGAGGATCTTGTTGCCTTCACTGTCCCAGAGGTAGACGCCCTTGGCGTGGGTGATGATGCGCGGGCCTTTCTCTTTGAGCTGCTTGAAATCGCTGAACGGCGCCAAGTGATGATCGTTGCTCAGGGCCTGCCATTCACGGGTTTGCGGGTTATTGCGGGTCATGCGAATTCTCCTGTTATCGGTGGGGGCGAAGCTGCCTGAAGCAGCCTCGCCCGGCGCTTCAGACGGCAAAGAGCAGGAATTCCCGCTCCCACGAACTGATGACGCGCTTGAAGTTTTCATGCTCGGCCCGCTTGACCGCGACGTAGCCTGTGATGAATTTCTTGCCCAGGTACTTCTCGATGGTGGTGCTGTTTTCCATGCGTTCCAGGGCGTCTTCGATGGTCAGCGGCAAACGCAGGTTGCGGCGCTCGTAGCCACGGCCCACCACCGGCGCGCTCGGGTCGATGCCTTCGACCATGCCGATGAAGCCACACAGCAGGCTGGCGGCAATCGCCAGGTACGGGTTGGCGTCGGCGCCCGGCAAACGGTTTTCCACCCGACGGTTCTGCGGCCCGGCATCCGGCACGCGCAGGCCCACGGTGCGGTTCTCTTCGCCCCACTCCACGTTCACCGGTGCCGAGGTGTCCGGCAGGAAGCGGCGGAACGAGTTGACGTTGGGAGCGAACAGCGGCAACAGCTCGGGGATGAACTTCTGCAAGCCACCGATGTGGTGCAGGAACAGATCGCTCATGGTCCCGTCTTCATTGGAGAAGACGTTCTTGCCGGTTTCCTTGTCGATGATGCTCTGGTGCAGGTGCATCGCACTGCCCGGCTCGCCGGTCATGGGCTTGGCCATGAAGGTGGCGGCCACGTCGTGCTTGAGTGCCGCCTCGCGCATGGTGCGCTTGAACACCAGGATCTGGTCGGCCAGGGACAGGGCATCGCCGTGACGGAAATTGATTTCCATCTGCGCCGTGCCGTCCTCGTGGATCAGGGTATCGAGGTCCAGCTCCTGCAGTTCGCACCAGTCGTAGACGTCTTCGAACAGCGGATCGAATTCGTTGGCCGCTTCGATCGAGAAAGACTGGCGACCGGTTTCCGGGCGGCCGGAGCGGCCAATGGGCGGTTGCAGCGGAAAGTCCGGGTCGTCGCTGCGCTTGGTCAGGTAGAACTCCATTTCCGGCGCCACGATAGGCTGCCAACCTTTGTCGGCATAGAGCTTGAGCACTTTCTTGAGCACGTTGCGCGGCGACAGCTCGATGGGGTTGCCCTGCTTGTCGTAGGCGTCGTGGATGACCTGGGCGGTGGGCTCGATGGCCCAGGGCACAAGGAACACGGCGTTCTCGTCCGGGCGGCAGATCATGTCGATGTCAGCCGGGTCGAGCAGTTCGTAATAGATGTCGTCTTCGACATAGTCGCCCGTAACGGTCTGGAGCAGAACGCTCTCGGGCAGGCGCATGCCTTTCTCGGCGATGAACTTGTTGGTCGGCGAGATCTTGCCCCGGGTGATACCGGTCAGGTCGCCAATCATGCATTCGACTTCTGTGATCTTGTGGTCTTTCAACCAATCGGTGAGCTGGTCGAGGTTGTTACTCATAAATGCCTCTAGGCGTGAGTTTCCTGACTGCTATTAGTTGTCAGGCGTTGTTTGACGCATCTGCGTCGCGTTGTGTTGCCCTTGCTCGGCAGGCATCGCCAAATGCCTGGAAAATCGCAAGGTAGTGCGGGTTAGAGCTTACCTCCCATTCAGGGTGCCATTGCACACCTAAAGCAAAAGCCTTGCCTTCTGGCACCGAAACAGCCTCGATCAGGCCATCGGGCGCCACCGCTTCGGCCCGCAGCCCAGGCGCCAGGCGCTCGATGCCCTGGCTATGGATCGAGTTGACCTCAATCGACTGGGGCAGCCCCAGGCCTGCCAGTATGCCGCCAGGCTGGATGTCCACGGCGTGGGCAGGACCATATTGGACCTCCACCGCTTGAGTATCGTCTTCACGATGATCGATGAACGTTCCGACTTCATGAACTTTCTGATGCAGGCTGCCGCCAAAGGCTACGTTCATCTCCTGGAAACCACGACAAATGCCCAGCACCGGGACGCCCGCCTCGACAGCGGCGCGGATCAGCGGCAGGGTGGTGGCGTCCCGTGCAGGATCATGGGCAGTGCCCGGCGCGCTGGCTGGGCCCTGATAATGAAAAGGTTCTACATTGGAAGGAGAGCCGGTCAGAAGAATGCCGTCCAGGGCGTCCAGAATATCGGACGGTGGGAACAGATCCGCCAGGGACGGGACCAGCACTGGCAAGCCCTTGGCGGCTGTCGCGACAGCCCGGGCATATTTATCGCCACTGGTGTGATAAGCATGCAGACCCATCTGCCTGGAGCAGGTGGTGACGCCGATTAACGGCAGGCGAGACATGAAGCACCCCGGTATTATTGCTGTTATGGGTTTGAATCGAGCTTAGCCTTGTTCATTTTTTTACACAACACCCCCGTAAAAAATACAACACGGCCCGCTCAAGCCTGCGGGCGCCAAGGCCCCTAAAGGGAAAAAAACGCCCTAAATTGCCTCAAAAAAGCCCTGCAGGTGCTTTTTTAGGGCAAAAAAGGCCCTGCTTGACTTCGGCATGCCGTTCGGGTTGACTGGCTTTCGAAGAGATCAATGATTGATATTTTTAACAACAAAGGTGTTGCATCATGTCGGTACCCCCGCGTGCCGTTCAGCTTAACGAAGCGAACGCGTTCCTTAAGGAACATCCTGAGGTTCTGTACGTTGACCTTCTGATTGCGGATATGAATGGTGTGGTGCGCGGCAAGCGCATAGAACGCACCAGCCTCCACAAGGTTTACGAGAAAGGCATCAACCTGCCGGCCTCTTTATTTGCCCTGGATATCAATGGCTCTACGGTGGAAAGCACCGGCCTGGGCCTGGACATCGGTGATGCTGACCGAATCTGTTATCCAATCCCTGACACCCTGTGCAACGAGCCTTGGCAGAAGCGCCCGACTGCGCAACTGTTGATGACCATGCACGAACTCGAAGGCGAACCTTTCTTCGCCGATCCCCGTGAAGTCCTGCGCCAAGTCGTGACCAAGTTCGATGAACTGGGCCTGACCATCTGCGCCGCATTCGAGCTGGAGTTCTACCTGATCGACCAGGAGAACGTGAATGGACGCCCACAACCGCCTCGCTCGCCGATTTCCGGCAAACGCCCGCATTCGACACAGGTCTACCTGATCGATGACCTCGACGAATACGTCGATTGCCTCCAGGACATTCTGGAAGGGGCCAAGGAGCAAGGCATTCCCGCCGATGCCATCGTCAAGGAAAGTGCCCCGGCGCAGTTCGAAGTGAACCTGCACCACGTGGCCGATCCGATCAAGGCTTGCGACTATGCGGTCCTGCTCAAGCGCCTGATCAAGAACATCGCCTACGACCATGAAATGGACACCACCTTCATGGCCAAGCCGTATCCGGGCCAGGCGGGCAATGGGTTGCACGTCCACATTTCGATTCTGGATAAAGACGGCAAGAATATCTTTGCCAGCGAGGATCCCGAGCAGAACGCCGCACTGCGTCACGCGATCGGCGGTGTGCTCGAGACCCTGCCCGCGCAGATGGCTTTCCTCTGCCCGAACGTCAACTCCTACCGTCGTTTCGGCGCACAGTTCTACGTGCCGAACTCGCCGACCTGGGGCCTGGACAACCGCACCGTGGCCTTGCGCGTGCCGACCGGCTCGGCCGATGCCGTGCGCCTGGAACACCGCGTCGCCGGTGCCGATGCCAACCCCTACCTGCTGATGGCAGCCGTGTTGGCGGGCGTGCACCATGGCCTGGTCAACAAGATCGAGCCCGGTGCGCCGGTGGAAGGCAACAGCTACGAGCAAAACGAGCAAAGCCTGCCGAACAACTTGCGCGATGCCCTGCGCGAGCTCGACGACAGTGAAGTCATGGCCAAGTACATCGATCCGAAATACATCGATATCTTCGTGGCCTGCAAGGAGAGTGAGCTGGAGGAGTTCGAACACTCCATCTCCGACCTCGAGTACAACTGGTACCTGCATACCGTGTAAGCGGTTGCAGTAAAAAAGACGCCGCAGGCCTTCGGGGCTGCGGCGTTTTTTTGTATTTGGGGGGATGGCCGCCTTCGGCGGATCGCGAGCCAGCTCAGCTCCCACAGGGGATTTGCGGTGCTGACTTGAAATCACCACAAACCCAATGTGGGAGCAAGCTCAGCTCCAACCGGGGCTTTGTGATCGTTTGGTCTGATTCACTGAGTATTGCTCTGTGGGAGCAAGGCTTGCCCGCGATGAGGGCCGGGAAGACAACACCGGACCCGACTCGTACAATGCCCGGCAGCCCCGCAGGAGAGCTTCATGACACGCATCGCCACACCCCGCAAACCCCGCGCACGCAGCCAGGCCCGGATCGACACCATTCTCGATGCCGCCCGTACGCTGCTTGCCGCCGAAGGCGTGGCCAGCCTGTCGATCTACAGCGTCGCCGAGCGCGCCGGGATCCCGCCCTCTTCCGTGTACCACTTCTTCGCCAGCGTCCCGGCCCTGCTCGAAGCCCTGACCGCCGACGTCCACGCCGCTTTTCGCGCTGGCCTGCAGGCACCGATCGATCATGCGGCGCTGAACCATTGGCACGACCTGTCACGGCTGGTGGAGCAGCGCATGCTCGCCATCTACAACCAGGACGCCGCCGCGCGCCAGTTGATCCTGGCCCAGCACGGCCTGACCGAAGTCACCCAGGCCGACCGCCAACACGACCTCGAGCTGAGTGACTTGATGCACAAGGTGTTCGACCACCATTTCGCCCTGCCGCCCCTGCCCGGCGACGTCGATGTGTTCGCCCTGGCCATGGAGCTGGGCGATCGCGTCTACGCCCGCTCGATACAGCAGCACGGCCAGATCACCCCACGCATGGCCGAAGAAGGCATGCGGGTGTTCGATGCGTACCTGGGGCTGTACCTGCCGCCGTATTTGCCCAAGCGTGAAATCATCCGGTGATGACAGCCACTGTCAGTTGACCCGTGGGAGCAAAGCTTGCTCGCGATAGCGGTGGTCCAGCCGATACGGTTTTCAACGGTCATGCCCAATCGCGAGCAAGCTTTGCTCCCACAGACTTCTGCGCCGCTTGGTCCTTGACTGACCGGCACTACGCTATAGAAAAGCCCCGAAGGGCTCACGCCGTCCGGGGCTGTGGGTGAAGCATCGTTCACAACTTGGCGATAGACACCTCGGTGGATTTGACGAAGGCGATCACTTCGCTGCCAATCGCCAGTTCCAGCTCCTTGACCGAACGGGTGGTGATGACCGACGTGACGATGCCGGAAGCAGTCTGCACGTCGATTTCCGACAGTACGTCGCCTTCGACGATTTCCTTGATGGTGCCTTTGAACTGGTTGCGTACGTTGATGGCTTTGATAGTCATGGTGTCGATTCCTGTCTGGATGAAGTTATTGCGCCCAACGCAATTGCGTGGGCAAGGGTGAAACGGGTTCGGGATCCGGCGGTTGGCCGGGCAAGGACAGCACACGGTTGAGGACTTCGGTTTCCAGGCTGGCCAGGCGATGAGAGCCGCGAGCCCGTGGACGCGGCAGGTCGATGGCCAGGTCGAGGCCGATCTGGCCGTCCTCGATCAGGATCACCCGATCGGCAATCGCCACCGCTTCGCTGACGTCGTGGGTCACCAGCAACACCGTGAAGCCGTGCTGCCGCCAGAGGTTTTCGATCAGTTGCTGCATCTCGATACGGGTCAGGGCGTCCAGCGCTCCCAAGGGTTCGTCGAGCAGCAACAGCCGGGGCTTATGAATCAATGCGCGGGCCAGGGCCACCCGTTGCTTCTGGCCGCCGGACAGCGCCGCCGGCCACTCATGGGCGCGGTCGGCCAGGCCCACCGCTTCCAGTGCCTGCAACGCTTGCGGGCGCCAATTGCCCTTGAGACCGAGGCCGACGTTATCGATGATTTTTTTCCAGGGCAGCAAACGTGCCTCCTGGAACATCAGCCGCGTGTCTTCCCGTGCATCGCTCAACGACGCCGAACCGGCCAGCAGCTGTCCACCGGTGGGCTGATCGAGGCCAGCCAATAAACGCAGCAAGGTACTTTTGCCACAGCCACTGCGACCGACCACGGCCACGAACTGCCCGGCCGGGATATGCAGGTCGATGTCGCGCAAGACCTGGCGCGTGCCGAAGGTTTTTTGCAGCTTGCGCACCGCCAGCGGGATGCCACGCAGCAGATGCGGAGGTTGTTGGGCGGTCATGCCACACCTCCCTTGTTCACTTGGTACGCCGGGTGCCAGCGCAGCCAGACCCGCTCAAGCCCGCGAGCGGCCAGGTCGGCCAATTTGCCCAGCACGGCGTACAGGAGAATCGCCAGCACCACCACATCGGTCTGCAGGAACTCCCGGGCATTCATCGCCAGGTAACCGATGCCGGAGCTGGCCGAGATGGTTTCCGCCACGATCAGCGTCAGCCACATGAAACCCAGGGCAAAGCGCACGCCCACCAGGATCGAAGGCAAGGCCCCCGGCAGGATCACCTGGCGAAACAGGCTGAAGCCGGACAAGCCGTAGCTGCGGGACATCTCCACCAGCGCCGGGTCGACGTTGCGAATCCCGTGGTAGGTGTTGAGGTAGATGGGGAACAACGTGCCCAGGGCCACCAGGAAAATCTTCGCCGACTCGTCGATGCCGAACCACAGGATCACCAGCGGAATCAGCGCCAGGTGCGGGACGTTCCTGACCATTTGCACGGAGCTGTCCAGCAGGCGTTCGCCCCATTTCGACAACCCGGTGATGAAGCCCAGGGTCAGGCCGATGCCCCCGCCGATCAGGAAACCGACCGCTGCGCGCCAACCGCTGATCGCCAGGTGTGTCCAGATTTCGCCGCTGCGCACCAGGTTGACCCCGGCTTCGATCACCGCCACCGGTGCCGGCAGGATCCGCGTGGACAACCAGCCAGCCGATACCGACAGTTGCCAGACCGCCAGCAACAGCAGCGGCACCGCCCAGGGCGCGAGGTTGTGGATGATTTTCTTCATGGCCGCCTCAGCTCTGGGACGCGGCTTTGGGCAGGATGTCGTTGGCGACCATTTCACCGAACGGACTCACATAGCCCTGGCTTTTCGGCAGCTCAGGGCGCTCCACGTCCAGGTGCGGGAACAACAGTTCCGCCACGCGATAGGACTCTTCCAAGTGTGGATAACCGGAGAAGATAAAGGTGTCGATGCCCAGGTCAGCGTACTCCTTGACCCGCGCCGCCACGGTCGGGCCATCGCCCACCAGCGCCGTACCGGCACCGCCGCGAACCAGACCGACACCGGCCCAGAGGTTGGGGCTGACTTCCAGCTTGTCGCGACGGCCACCGTGCAGGGCGGCCATGCGTTGCTGGCCCACCGAATCGAAGCGCGCCAGGGAGGCCTGGGCACGGGCGATGGTGTCGTCGTCCAGGTGGGAGATCAGCCGGTCGGCCGCCTGCCAGGCTTCGGCGTTGGTTTCCCGCACGATCACATGCAGGCGAATACCGAAGCGCACGGTACGGCCCAGTTTCGCTGCCTTGGCCCGTACCTGGGCGATTTTTTCCGCCACGGCCGCGGGCGGCTCGCCCCAGGTCAGCACCATTTCCACTTGCTCGGCGGCGAGGTCCTGGGCGGCTTCCGACGAGCCGCCGAAATACAGCGGCGGACGCGGTTGCTGGATCGGCGGATAGAGCAGCTTGGCGCCCTTCACACTGATGTGCTCGCCGTCGTAATCCACGGTCTCGCCTTCCAGCACCCGGCGCCAGATGCGGGTGAACTCCACTGAGGCCTGGTAGCGTTGCTCGTGGTCGAGGAACAGGCCATCGCCGGCCAGTTCGTCCGGGTCACCGCCGGTCACCAGGTTGAACAACGCCCGCCCGCCGGACAACCGGTCGAGGGTCGCGGCCTGACGCGCCGCCACCGTCGGGGAAATGATCCCGGGGCGCAGGGCCACGAGGAATTTCAGGCGCTGGGTCACGGGAATCAACGAAGCGGCCACTAGCCAGGAGTCCTCGCAGGAACGCCCGGTGGGGATCAGCACGCCGCCGAAGCCCAGTCGATCCGCCGCCTGGGCGACCTGCTGCAGGTAACCGTGATCGACGGTGCGGGCGCCTTCGGCAGTGCCAAGGTAATGGCCGTCGCCGTGGGTAGGCAGGAACCAGAAAATATTGAGGCTCATGGAGTGGTCTCCTAAAGGAATCGAATTACTGCGCGTTCGCGACGGCCGCCGGCGGCGTCCAGATCACGTCCTTGATGCTCAAGGGCTTGGGAATCAATTTGAGCTGGTAGAAGCTGTCGGCGATTTTCTGTTGTGCCGCCACCACTTCCGGCGTGAGGAACAGCGCCCCGTAGCCTTGGCGTTTCACCGACGTCAGGGTGATGTCCGCCGGCAGGCCCAGCAGCGGCGAGACCTGCTTGGTCACGTCTTCAGGGTTGGCCTTGGACCACTCGCCGACTGCGCGCACTTCCTCCACCAGGGTCGTGATGACCTGCGGGTGCTTCTGCGCATAGGGTTTGGTGGCGAGGTAGAACTGGTGGTTGTCGACGATGCCCTTGCCGTCACGCAGGGTGCGTGCCTGCAACTGTTGCTCGGCGGCAGCCTGGTACGGGTCCCAGATCACCCAGGCGTCCACGCTGCCCCGTTCGAACGCGGCACGGGCGTCGGCCGGCGGCAGGAACACAGTCTGGATATCGGAATACTTGAGGCCGGCGTCTTCCAGCGCCCGCACCAGCAGGTAGTGGACGTTGGAGCCTTTGTTCAGCGCGACTTTCTTGCCCTTCAGGTCTTGCACCGACTGGATGGCCGACCCCTTGGGCACGAGGATGGCTTCGCTGGTGGGTGCCGGTGGTTCGTAGGCGACATAGAGCAGATCGGCGCCCGCGGCCTGGGCAAACACCGGCGGGGTTTCACCGGTCACGCCAAAGTCGATGGAACCGACGTTCAAGCCTTCCAGCAGCTGCGGGCCGCCGGGGAACTCGGTCCATTGCACGTCCACGCCTTGGGCGGCGAGGCGCTTCTCCAACGACCCCTTGGCCTTGAGCAGCACCAGCGTGCCGTATTTCTGATAACCGATCCGCAAGGTCTCGGCTTGAGCTTGAGCGATGACGCCGAGGGACACAGCCGCAGCAAACAGAGCGACCAGCCCGCGACGCAAAATGACAGTGCGCATGGCGCCTCTCCTTTCTGCTGTGGGGTTTTGGCTGCACCTGCTGGGCCGTTGGCGGCTGAGTAAGGTGAGTTGAATCAGGGTGTTCGGGGTTCAAATGCTCCAGCGAGCACTCAGCAAACGTTCGTTCAATACATTGGGGTCCAGCGGCCTGGGCCGACGGGCCATGGCACTGAAAAACTGTTCCAGCGCCTCATTCAGGCGCTGTTGCAGGGCCGGCGTCAATTGCGCCTGGGCGCTGCCCTCGCCGTAAGCGATCTGGCTGTCTTCGGCAAAGATCCCGTGGAGCATTTCCTGGGCCTTGAGCGCTGACAACACCGGCTTGAGGGCGTAGTCCACCGCCAGCATGTGGGCGATGCTGCCGCCGGTTGCCATCGGCAACACCACTTTATGGGCCAGGGCGCGCTCAGGCAGCAGGTCCAACACAGTCTTCAGTGCGCCGGAAAAAGACGCCTTGTACACCGGCGTGGCGATCAACAGGCCATCAGCGTTTTCGATCTGCTGGAGCAGGTCCACCACCTTCGGGCTGTCGAAACGGGCATGGAGCAGATCTTCGGCCGGGAAGTCGCGTACCTGATAACTCACCACTTCCACACCTTGCTGCTGCAACCAGCGTTGCGAACGTTCCAGCAGCACCCCTGAGCGGGAGCGTTGGCTGGGACTGCCACCGAGTGAGACGACCAACATGCCTACCCTTCCTTAACTGTCACGTGCGATTCGCGGCGGGCGATCTCGCTGCATGGGTCAAACCATAACAGGGGATTCATATATCTTTAAATCATATTTATTCATTTGGTTATGCAATATAGATATATTCAATATCCTTTCCCTGGCGCAATAAAAAAAGGCCGTCGAAACGGCCAAAACCCTTGGTGCACAGGTTCAGATCAGGTGTTGCGTCAGCGATTGGGTTGCGGGGTGAGGCGCAGGTAGGGCTTCACGGCGCGGTAACCCTTGGGAAAGCGCTGCTTGAGTTCCTCTTCATCCTTGAGCGACGGCACGATCACCACTTCATCACCGTCCTGCCAGTTGGCCGGGGTGGCGACTTTGTAGTTGTCGGTCAGCTGCAGGGAATCGATCACCCGCAGGATCTCGTTGAAATTGCGCCCGGTGCTGGCCGGATAGGTGATGGTCAGGCGAATCTTCTTGTTCGGGTCGATCACGAACAGTGAGCGCACGGTCAAGGTGTCGCTGGCATTGGGGTGGATCAGGTCGTACAGGTCCGAGACCTTGCGGTCGGCATCGGCCAGGATCGGAAAATTGACCACGGCGTTCTGAGTCTCGTTGATGTCCTCGATCCACTTATGGTGCGAGTCCACCGGGTCCACCGAAAGGGCAATGGCCTTGACCCCGCGCTGGGCGAACTCGTCCTTGAGCTTGGCGGTGAGGCCCAACTCAGTGGTGCATACCGGTGTGAAGTCCGCCGGGTGGGAAAACAGCACACCCCAACTGTCGCCGAGCCATTCGTGGAAGCGAATCTTGCCGGCGCTGGAATCCTGCTCGAAGTCGGGGGCGATGTCGCCAAGTCTGAGGCTCATGGTGCG
>NZ_JACNDD010000137.1:0-17674 GCF_017351395.1 Pseudomonas sp. FW305-28 | reverse complement strand
GAGGCCATCACATCCAACATCAATGTCGCCTGACACTCCGCTTTCGCGAGCAAGCTCGCTCCCACATTTAAAGCTTCAACTCAGCCCCAGCTCCCGCCAGATCCGCAATACCTGCCGACGCTCATCCACGAACTGGTCGCCTGCGATCACCCCGGCATCTTTCTGCAAGGCCTGGCGGTGGGCGGCGGAGCGGTAGGCTTTGTAGGCTTCGCGCAACAGCGTGGCATCTTCGGCCGGCATCAACCCGAGCTCTTGCAACCCGTCCAGGATGCGGATGTTATCGGTGTAACGCACCAGCGATGGATGCTCTTGGGACCACGCCAGGGCCGCGTATTGCACCATAAATTCAATATCGACGATACCTCCGGCGTCCTGCTTGAGGTCGAAGGGCGCCGTGGCCTCGAAGGCATTCGCCGCGGTCCCGGCGGCGGTGGCCTTGCTGCCAAGGTTGTCGCGCATCTTGGCACGCATCTCGCTGACTTCCTGGCGCAGCGTCGGCAAGTCACGCTTGCGTCCCAGTATCTGGACGCGGACCTTCTCGAACGCTTGGCCCACATCCTGGCTGCCCACCAGCACACGGGCTCGCACCAGCGCCTGATGCTCCCAGGTCCAGGCTTCGTTCTCCTGGTAACGGGCAAACGCCCCGAGGGAGCTGACCAGCAGCCCCGACGCCCCGGAAGGCCGCAGGCGCATGTCCACTTCATACAGCTGCCCGGAGTTGGTCTGGGCCGTCAGCAGGTGAATGATCCGCTGACCGAGCCGGGTAAAGAACTGCGCGCCATCGATGGGTTTCGGGCCGTCGGTTTCCGCCTGCGGGTCGCCATCGTGGATGAACACCAGGTCCAGGTCGGAACCATGCCCCAATTCCAGGCCGCCGACTTTCCCATAACCGACAATAATGAAGCCCGGATCACACAGGCTGCCGTCGGTGCGCAATGGCACGCCGTGCTTGGCGGCCGTCTGGCGCCAGGCCAGGGCCAGCACTTGCTCGAGAATCGCCTCGGCCAGCCAGGTCAGGTAATCGCTGACCTTCATCAGCGGCAGGCTGCCGGCGATTTCCGAAGCCGCCACCCGCAAGCGGTGCGCCAGCTTGAAATGCCGCAACGCCTCCATTTGCTGCTCCAGGTCATCCTCGGGGATGCGCGTCAGGCGCTCACGCAACTCCGCGGCCAACTCCGGCGCCAGGGGCGGCTTGAACAGCCGCCCCTCGTTGAGCAACTCATCGAGCAGCAACGGGAAACGGGTGATTTGCTCAGCAATCCATGGGCTCGCCGCGCACAGCGTCAGCAAGCGCCGCAGGGCTCCGGGGTTTTCCGTCAACAACACCAGGTAGGCCGAACGGCGGGCCACGGCCTCCACCAAGGGCAGTACCCGCTCCAGCACCAAGTCTGGATCAGCATGCTCCACGGCCTGGGCCAGCAGGCGTGGAATGAATGCATCCAGGCGCTCGCGCCCCAAGCGCTGCATGGCGCGCAATTGCGGGCTGGCGCGCAGGGCGGCCAGGGCCTTGAGGGCTTTGGGCGCATCGGTGAAGCCGCCCTCTTCCAACTGACGGCACGCCGCCCCTTCATCCTGGCTGTCTTCCCACAATGGCAACCATTCGCCGCCCACCACCACTTCGCTTTCACCGCCCTCTTCTTCATCCGGGTCGGCGATGACCTGGCCGAAATGCCAGGCCACGCGCCCGCGCCAGTACATCAACTGCTCGTGAAAGGCCGACCAGTCGGCGAACCCCAGCATGAATGCAATGCGTGCCTGATCCTGCGGGCTGTCCGGGAGCATCTGGGTCTGGCGGTCGGCGATGGCCTGGATCGCATGCTCGGTATAGCGCAGGAACTCATAGCCCTGGCGCAGCTCGTCGATCACCTTGGCCGGCAGGTACCCCTGGCCCTCCAGGGTGCTCAACACTTTGAGCAGCGGGCGCTGCTGCAAGCTCAAGTCCCGACCGCCATGGATCAGTTGGAACGCCTGGGCAATGAACTCCACCTCGCGAATGCCGCCCGAGCCCAGCTTGATGTTGTCGGCCATGCCCTTGCGCCGCACCTCCTGCTGGATCAGTTGCTTCATGGTGCGCAGCGCTTCGATGGCGGAAAAATCCAGGTAACGCCGATAGACGAACGGGCGCAGCATGTCGAGCAATTGCGCGCCGGCCACCTGGTCGCCCGCCACCACCCGCGCCTTGATCATGGCGTAGCGCTCCCAGTCGCGGCCCTGGTCCTGGTAATACTGCTCCAGGGCATTGAAGCTCAACACCAGCGCACCGGCCGAGCCGTAGGGGCGCAGGCGCATGTCGACGCGGAACACGAAGCCGTCGACGGTCATCGGGTCCAGGGCCTTGATCAGGCGCTGGCCGACACGGATGAAAAATTCCTGGTTATCCAGCGGCCGCTTGACGCCCACGGTTTCGCCGCCCTCGGGGTAGGCGAAGATCAGGTCGATGTCCGACGACAGGTTCAGCTCCACGGCACCCAGCTTGCCCATGCCCAGGATGACCATCTGCTGCGGCTCGCCGCTGCGCCGTCCGGTGGGCGTACCGAATTGCTGGCTGAGGCGCTGGTACAACCAGTGGTAAGCCTGGTCGATGCAGGTGTCGGCCATGTCCGAAAGATCGCGACAGGTCTGGACCAGATCGGCCTGACGGTTCAGGTCGCGCCAGATGATCCGTACCTGCTGGCGGGTACGCTGGCGGCGCAGGACGCGACCCAGTTCGTCTTCGGTTTCGGCGGCCTGCACGGCGGCGGCAATCTGCGCGCGCATTTCACCGGGCGCCAGGCTGCGGTCCAGCTCGCCGCTGCGTACCAGCTCCAGCAGCATCGCCGGGTCACGGACACTCTGCTCGATGACAAAGTCGCTGGCGGCGGCAATACGGCTGAACGCTTCCCAGCGTTGCGGGGTCCAGGCCGACAGCCCGCGATCGTCGTCGAGGGAGGCGACCGCCGCACGGAACGACTGCTCGGCACGGTTGACCAATGACTGGAGAATGGCCGGTACCATTTCCGGTATTGGGGCAAGCGAAGGCAGGCTCATGGTCTATCCTTGATCGGCGCGGGAGAGGCTGGATGTAGTGTTTTTTCAGAAGACACTACCTGATCGACTGTCGAACAAAGATGATAAATAGCTGAAAATCTGATTTTATTGGCAGCCGGCATCAAGTTTTTACCTGTTCGAGTTGGCTAAAGACCAACAGTAACGATTATTCTCACAACGAAATGAGGGGCCATACGCCGCTCATGTGTAGTTTTACTACTCGTCTATACATTCGAAAGGCTGAAACGGCCGACGATTTGTAGTAAAACTACACGCCGCCGAAACAACCTTCGGCAATCCAAGAATTTATATCGTCTGCCCACAAGGCCAGTCGCAAACTCAGGCAACCGATTCTGGTAGCCTTTCCGCCCTGGAGCAAGCCATGCAAGACCTCGATCCCGTCGAAACCCAGGAATGGCTGGACGCCCTGGAATCGGTTCTCGACAAAGAAGGCGAAGACCGTGCTCATTATCTGATGACCCGTATGGGCGAACTCGCGACCCGCAGCGGCTCGCAACTGCCCTACGCCATCACCACGCCGTACCGCAACACGATCCCCGTTACCCACGAAGCACGCATGCCTGGCGACCTGTTCATGGAACGCCGCATTCGCTCGCTGGTACGCTGGAACGCGTTGGCCATGGTCATGCGTACCAACCTGAAAGATTCTGACCTGGGCGGTCACATCTCCAGCTTCGCCTCCAGCGCGACGCTGTATGACATCGGCTTCAACTACTTCTTCCAGGCCCCGACCGACGAACACGGCGGCGACCTGATCTACTTCCAGGGTCACGCATCGCCAGGCGTCTACGCCCGTGCGTTCATGGAAGGCCGCATCACCGAAGACCAGATGAACAACTTCCGCCAGGAAGTGGACGGCAACGGCCTGTCCTCGTACCCGCACCCTTGGCTGATGCCGGACTTCTGGCAGTTCCCGACCGTGTCCATGGGCCTGGGCCCGATCCAGGCGATCTACCAGGCGCGCTTCATGAAGTACCTGGAAGCCCGCGGTTTCATCCAGCCAGGCAAGCAGAAAGTCTGGTGCTTCATGGGCGACGGCGAGTGCGACGAGCCGGAATCCCTGGGCGCGATCTCCCTGGCCGGCCGCGAGAAGCTGGACAACCTGATCTTCGTCATCAACTGCAACCTGCAGCGCCTCGACGGCCCGGTTCGCGGCAACGCCAAGATCATCCAGGAACTCGAAGGCGTGTTCCGTGGTGCCCAGTGGAACGTCAACAAAGTCATCTGGGGCCGCTTCTGGGACCCACTGCTGGCCAAGGACGTCGACGGCATCCTGCAACGCCGCATGGACGAAGTCATCGACGGCGAGTACCAGAACTACAAGGCCAAGGACGGCGCGTTCGTCCGCGAGCACTTCTTCAACTCGCCTGAACTCAAGGCCATGGTTGCCGATCTGTCCGACGACGAGATCTGGAAACTCAACCGTGGCGGCCACGACCCGTACAAGGTCTACGCGGCGTATCACCAGGCGGTCAATCACAAAGAACAGCCGACCGTCATCCTGGCCAAGACCATCAAGGGTTATGGCACCGGTGCCGGCGAAGCGAAGAACACTGCGCACAACACCAAGAAAGTCGATGTCGACAGCCTGAAGTTGTTCCGCGACCGCTTCGACATTCCGGTCAAGGACAGCGAGCTGGAAAACCTGCCGTTCTTCAAGCCCGAAGAAGGCAGCGCCGAAGCCCGTTACCTGGCCGAGCGCCGTGCCGCACTGGGCGGTTTCGTGCCCCAGCGCCGCGCCAAGAGCTTCAGCGTCCCGACCCCGCCACTGGAGACCCTCAAGGCGATCCTGGACGGTTCGGGCGACCGTGAAATCTCCACCACCATGGCCTTCGTGCGGATCCTCGCGCAATTGGTCAAGGACAAGGAAATCGGCCAGCGCATCGTCCCGATCATCCCGGACGAAGCCCGTACCTTCGGTATGGAAGGCATGTTCCGTCAGTTGGGCATCTACTCGTCCGTCGGCCAGCTCTACGAGCCAGTCGATAAAGACCAGGTGATGTTCTACCGCGAAGACAAGAAGGGCCAGATCCTCGAAGAAGGCATCAACGAAGCGGGCGCCATGAGTTCCTTCATTGCCGCCGGTACTTCGTACTCCAGCCACAACCAGCCGATGCTGCCGTTCTACATCTTCTACTCGATGTTCGGCTTCCAGCGTATCGGCGACCTGGCCTGGGCCGCTGGCGACAGCCGTACCCGTGGTTTCCTGATCGGCGGCACCGCCGGCCGCACCACGCTGAACGGCGAAGGCCTGCAGCACGAAGACGGCCACAGCCACATGCTGGCCGGGACCATCCCGAACTGCCGCACCTATGATCCGACCTACGGCTACGAGCTGGCGGTGATCATCCAGGACGGCATGAAGAAGATGACCGAAGAGCAACAGGACGTCTTCTACTACATCACCGTGATGAACGAGTCCTACCAGCAGCCAGCCATGCCGGCCGGTGTCGAGGCAGGCATCGTCAAGGGCATGTACCTGCTCGAGGAAGACACCCGCGAAGCGGCGCACCACGTCCAGTTGATGGGCTCGGGCACCATCCTGCGCGAAGTGCGCGAGGCAGCGAAGATCCTGCGTGAAGAGTTCAACGTCGGCGCCGACGTCTGGAGCGTCACCAGCTTCAACGAACTGCGTCGCGACGGCCTGGCCGTAGAGCGCAGCAACCGCCTGCATCCTGGCCAGAAGCCAAAGCTGAGCTACGTCGAAGAGTGCCTGAACGGCCGCAAAGGTCCGGTCATCGCCTCTACCGACTACATGAAGCTGTTCGCCGAGCAGATCCGCCAGTGGGTTCCTTCCAAGGAATTCAAAGTGCTGGGCACCGACGGTTTCGGCCGTAGCGACAGTCGCAAGAAGCTGCGTCACTTCTTCGAAGTCGACCGTAAGTTCGTTGTGTTGGCAGCCCTGGAAGCCCTGGCTGACCGTGGCGATATCGAACCTAAAGTGGTGGCCGAAGCCATCGCCAAGTTCGGCATCGATCCGGAAAAACGCAACCCACTGGACTGCTGAGGAGAATTTTCGTGAGCGAACTCATTCGCGTACCTGACATCGGCAGCGGTGAAGGTGAAGTAATTGAACTGTTTGTGAAGGTCGGCGACCGTATCGAAGCCGACCAGAGCATCCTGACGCTTGAATCGGACAAGGCCAGCATGGAAGTGCCTGCGCCGAAGGCCGGTGTCATCAAGAGCCTGAAAGTGAAGCTGGGCGACCGCCTGAAAGAAGGCGACGAACTGCTGGAGCTGGAAGTCGAGGGCGCCGCTGCGGCGCCTGAAGCAGCCGCTCCTGCTGCCCCGGCCGCGGCTGAAAAGCCTGCCGCCGCACCAGTTGCCGAAGCGGCTCCCGCTCCGGCAGCCGCCCCTGCCGCGGCCACGGTCCAGGACATTCATGTCCCGGACATCGGTTCGTCGGGCAAGGCCAAGATCATCGAAGTACTGGTCAAGGTCGGCGACACCGTCGAAGCCGACCAGTCGCTGATCACCCTGGAATCCGACAAGGCCAGCATGGAAATCCCGTCGCCGGCCGCCGGTGTGGTGGAAAGCGTCGAGATCAAGCTGGAAGACGAAGTCGGCACCGGCGACCTGATCCTGAAGCTCAAAGTGGCGGGTGCCTCGGCACCAGCCGCGCCAGCCCCGGCCGCTGCACCTGCCGCCAAGGCTGAAGCAGCTCCAGCGCCTGCCGCCGCGCCTGCCGCCAAGGCCGAAGCAGCGCCTGCTCCTGTCGCCGCGGCGCCTGCGCCAAGCGGTGCCAAGGTGCACGCCGGCCCGGCGGTGCGTCAGCTGGCCCGGGAATTCGGTGTCGAGCTGTCGGCCGTTGGCCCAAGCGGCCCGCACGGTCGTGTGCTCAAGGAAGACGTGCAAGCCTACGTCAAGGCCATGATGCAGAAGGCCAAGAACGCACCGGCCGAAGGCGCCACTGGCGGCGCGGGCATCCCGCCGATCCCGGCAGTGGACTTCAGCCGCTTCGGTGAAACCGAAGAAGTGGCCATGACTCGCCTGATGCAGATCGGCGCGTCGAGCCTGCACCGTAGCTGGTTGAACATTCCGCACGTGACTCAGTTCGACCAGGCCGACATCACCGAGCTGGAAGCTTTCCGCGTCGCGCAGAAAGCCGTGGCGGAAAAGGCCGGCGTGAAGCTGACCGTGCTGCCACTGTTGCTCAAGGCTTGTGCGCACCTGCTCAAGGAACTGCCGGACTTCAACAGCTCCCTGGCCCCAAGCGGCAAGGCTGTGATCCGCAAGAAATACGTGCACATCGGCTTTGCCGTCGACACCCCGGAAGGCCTGCTGGTACCGGTCATCCGCAACGTCGACCAGAAGAGCTTGCTGCAACTGGCTGGCGAAGCCGCTGCCCTGGCCGAAAAAGCCCGGAACAAGAAGCTCACCGCCGACGACATGCAGGGCGCTTGCTTCACCATCTCCAGCCTCGGCCACATTGGCGGCACCGGCTTCACGCCGATCGTCAACGCGCCGGAAGTGGCGATCCTGGGTGTTTCCAAGGCCACCATCCAGCCAGTCTGGGACGGTAAGGCCTTCCAGCCGAAGCTGATGCTGCCACTGTCGCTGTCCTACGATCACCGTGTGATCAACGGCGCCGCCGCTGCACGCTTCACCAAGCGCTTGAGCGACTTGCTGGGCGACATCCGCACCATCCTGCTGTAACACCGGGCGGCCCTCCCTTGGGGAGGGCCATTCGGAACACCGTTTTCCGAGCGCCACGCTCGTACCTCAACCCCGTCCGTTTGGCGGGGCTTTTTTTTGCCTGGCATTCAAGCCATGTGCATGGATGTGGCGGCCTCATCGCGAGCAAGCTCGCTCCCACAGTGGATTTGCGGTGTTCCTGTGGGAGCGAGCTTGCTCGCGATAGCGGTATTTCCTACCCAGCAAGTTTTAAATGACTACACCACCTGTTGGTCATTACCCACAACTTGCGCCCCCTTCCCCGTCGATATTTATGGCGCGCCGGGCTTTAGCATCAACACCGCCAAGGCCACTTGATGCTGGCACCCACCGTCTAAAACTTCGAATGGATTCGAATATGTTCAAACCTACCGTCGGCCCCATTGTCGGGCACACGACCACTGACCACGCCCGGATATTCCTGCGGGGCGATCACGGCAACAACCGGGTATTCGCCGGTATCCGACACCGGCGCCGAGGGGACACGCGCTGGTCAAAAGGGCACTTTGTCCAATTGAAGGCCTACCGCGACATGTCCGATGTCATCGTGCTGAAAGACCTTCAACCCGACACCGCCTACGAATACCAGGCCGGCTGGCTCAGCCCCTTGAGCCCGACCCATACCGTGGAAACCATCCAGGAACTGCCACTGCAATGGCCTCGGAACACCTATTGCTTGCACACGCCGGCCGACAAACCCGATACGCCACGGGCTTATATCGTGGGCTCATGTCGCTACTTGCGGATCGCCGCCAGCACCCCGTTACTTCCCAGCCTGGGGGATCGCACCTTTGCCGGCATCAATCGCATCGTCGAACAGGCCGACCCGCCGATCAGCGCGGTGTTGATGACCGGAGACCAGGTTTATCTCGATGACTTGAATATCATCGGCCCGGACCGAAGCTATAAACACATTCTCTTCAGATACCGAACGGTATTTACCCAGCCGCACATCAGCAAGCTGATGTCTGGCACGCCGACCTACATGATCCTCGACGACCATGAAATCGAAGACAACTGGCCCGCCAGGAAAACCGGCCACGACGACGTCCTGTATGCCAATGCCATGAGCGCTTATGGGCTTTACCAGGCCAGCCATGGGCCCGCCCATGAACTGTCGAGCGACGGAACATTGAACAAGCCGCTGACCCGCTACTGGTACACCTTTGCCCATGGCGATATCCACTGGTTCGTCACCGACAGCCGGACGCAACGCAACCTGTCGGCGGACGATCGGCGCATCCTCGACGCGGAACAGGAACAATCCCTGCTCGAATGGCTCGTCAACAGCCCCGCCCGGGTCAAGCTCGTCGTCACCAGCGTGATGTTTTTCCCTGACCGCCAGCGCAATGACGGCGATGCCTGGCAGGCCTTCCCGGAACAACGCCTGCGCCTGTTGGAAACCATCCGCCGCCATCGGATCAAAAACGTGGTGTTCATCTCGGGCGACGTCCACGGTTCCATGACCAGCCGCCTGCGTCACACGCAGGATCCTGATTTCGAGGTCAACACCGTCGTTTCCTCGCCGTTCTACAACAGCAAATTGCTGCCTTTTGCAAAAGCCGCGGATTTTATTTTCCACAAGCCCATGGCCCGCACGGACAGCGGTGAGTACCGCTATGAACTGACCAGCGAAGTGGTGAGCCAGGACAACTTCGCCCGCCTGCAGGTCACGGCGCAGAGCCTTCACGTCACCTTCCACGACCGTGACGGCGAGCCCTTGCAGACGATCGATATTGCGCTGCGATGAACTTCCATGCCCTCTGATCGGCTGGCGACTGGAGAAATCCCTTTGTCGGCCGATAAAAGGTTTATAGCACTTGGCCTTCATCTCTCTTGTCAGCCAGTGCCGCAATGATGCAACCTTGCGCCAATCCGTAATAACGAGGGCGTCAGCCCGGCGCGATCAGCATTTTCGAAGCGAGTTTCCCCATGAAAAGCCAACCCGATGCCGCCAGCCGTATGGCGGCCGAGGTAGTGACGCAGTTACCGGTGCCCGCGCGGCTCGGTATGCTGCGTTTCGAACGGCTGAATGAAGCTAGCTGGGCGCTGTTGTTTCTCGATCCCAACTGCGAGCGACACTTCGGCCTGCCGGCGGTAGAACTGTGCTCGCTGGTCAGCTCGCCCTACGCCAGCCTGATGGAACCCGAAGCGCGCTATCAATTGCACGACGCCATCCAGCAGCAACTGGCCCAGGCCGCGCATTACCAGATTCGCTACACGCTCCATACCGCCAAGGGCCCGATGAATGTGCTGGAGACGGGCGAAGCCTACAGACAGCACAATCGTCATCTGCTGCGCGGTTACCTGCTGGTGGTGGACAATTTGCTGCAAAGCGAACCCTCCCTGCCGGCCCTGGACCTGGAAACCCAGAACTCGCGCCTGCAGATCGCCCTGGAACTGAACCAGCGCGCCCAGCAAGAGCAGCTCCAGCACCTGGACCGGGTACGCGCCCAACAAGACCTCATCCTGCTATTGACCCGCCAACGCTACAGCGCCAACAACTCCCTGCTCGAAGCGGCCGAACTCATCACCCGCAGCGCCTGCGACATCTACCAGATCGACTGCGCCAGTATCTGGAACCTGGACGACGGCAAACTGGTGCCGATTTCCGCCTACAACCGCGCCTCCCAGGAATACTTCCTGCCGGCGGTCATCGACGCCAGCGAGTTTCCCGACTACATGGAGGCGCTGCAGACCTGTCGCGCCATCGACGCCCACAATGCGATGCGCGACCCGCGCACCCGGGAAATGGCCGAGAGCCTGCGCGCCCGCGACGTCAACGCCATCCTCGACGCCAGCGTGCGCATCGACGGCCAAGTGGTGGGCGTGCTGTGCCTGGAACAAGTGGGGGCCACCCGCGCCTGGCAGTCGGATGAGATCGCCTTTGCCGGCGAACTGGCGGACCAATTCGCCCAGGTCATCAACAACCACAACCGCCGCACCGCCACCAGTGCCCTGCACCTGTTCCAGCGCGCCGTGGAGCAAAGCGCCAACGCGTTCCTGCTGGTCAATTGCGACGGTGTGGTGGAGTACGTCAACCCAAGCTTCACCGCGATCACCCAGTACACCACCGAGGAAGTCCACGGCCAACGCCTCTCGGAACTGCCGGCCCTGGAGAACCTCAGCGAGCTGCTGTTCGACGCGCCCTCGGCGCTGGCCCAGAGCAACAGTTGGCAGGGCGAGTTCAAGAGCCGGCGCAAGAACCTGGAGCCCTACTGGGGCCAGTTGTCGATCTCCAAGGTCTACGGCGACAACCGCGAGCTGACCCACTACATCGGCATCTACGAAGACATCACCCAGACTAAACTGGCCCAGCAGCGCATCGAGCGCCTGGCCTACACCGACAACCTGACCAACCTGGGCAACCGCCCGGCGTTCATTCGCAACCTCGATGAGCGCTTTGCCCGGGACAGCGACTCGCCCATCAGCCTGCTGCTGGTGGACATCGACAACTTCAAGCGCATCAACGACAGCCTCGGCCACCAGACCGGTGACAAGCTGCTGATCAGCCTGGCCCGGCGCCTGCGCAACAGCCTGAGCCCCAGCGGCAGCCTGGCGCGCTTCGCCAGTAACGAGTTCGCCGTGCTGCTGGACGACACGAGCCTGGAGGCCGGGCAGCAGATTGCCAGCCAATTGCTGATGACCCTCGACAAACCGATGTTCGTCGACAACCAGTTGATCAGCGTGACCGGCTCCGTGGGCCTGGCCTGCGCGCCGCTGCACGGCCGTGATCCGCAGACCCTGATGCGCAACGCCGGTCTCGCCCTGCACAAGGCCAAGGCCAACGGCAAGCATCAGGTCCAGGTGTTCACCGAGGCGCTGAATGCCGAGGCCAGCTACAAGCTGTTCGTCGAAAACAACCTGCGTCGCGCCTTGACCCAGAACGAATTGGACGTGTTCTACCAGCCCAAGCTGTGCCTGCGCAGCGGCCGTCTGCTGGGCATGGAGGCACTGCTGCGCTGGAACCATCCGGAAAAGGGCATGATCCGCCCGGACCAGTTCATCAGCGTGGCCGAAGAAACCGGCCTGATCATCCCCATCGGCAAATGGATCGCCCGCCAGGCCTGCCGGATGAGCAAACAGCTGACCGCGGCCGGCCTGGGCAACCTGCAAGTGGCGATCAACCTGTCGCCCAAGCAGTTCTCCGACCCGGACCTGGTGGCCTCCATCGCCAGCATCCTCAAGGAGGAACAACTGCCGGCCCGCCTGCTGGAACTGGAGTTGACCGAAGGCCTGCTGCTGGAAGCCACCGAAGACACCCACTTGCAGCTCGACCAGCTCAAGCGCCTGGGGCTGACCCTGGCCATGGACGACTTCGGCACCGGGTACTCATCCCTGAGCTACCTGAAAAAATTCCCGATCGACATCATCAAGATCGATCGCAGCTTCATCCATGAGATCCCGGACAACCAGGACGACATGGAAATCACCTCGGCGGTGATCGCCATGGCTCACAACCTGAAACTCAAGGTCGTGGCCGAAGGCATCGAAACCGCCCAGCAACTGACGTTCCTGCGGCGTCACCGCTGCGACGTCGGCCAGGGCTACCTGTTCGACCGTCCCATCCCCGGCGCGGAGCTGATCGAAAAGCTCAAGCGCTACCCGCGCGGGCCTCTGGTCTGACAGCTGCGTATAGCTTGCGGCGGCTTTTCTGAGGCACACTGACGGTCTACTTCGCTCAATTCAATCTGACTGAGAGGACTGATAATGGTCTTGCGCTCGGAAATCCTGGTGAATAAAAACGTGCTTCCTACTCAAGAACAAGCCCTGCCTGGCCGTGAAACCCCGATGACCGTGCCGGACAAACACTTCGTCCTCGACGCGCCCCTGCTGGGCCCGTTTGCCATGGACGTGGATTTCGCGATCTTCGGCCTCGGCTGCTTCTGGGGCGCGGAACGCAAGTTCTGGCAGCGCGAAGGCGTGGTCAGTACCGCGGTGGGTTACGCCGGTGGTTTCACCCCGAACCCGACGTACGAAGAAGTCTGCTCGGGCCTTACCGGCCACAGCGAAGTGGTGCTGGTGGTCTACGAGCCTGCGAAAGTCAGCTACGAACAGCTTCTGAAGATGTTCTGGGAACTGCACAACCCGACCCAGGGCATGCGCCAGGGGAACGACATCGGCACCCAGTACCGTTCGGTGATCTATGCCACCAACCCGGACCAACTGGCGGCGGCCAAACACAGCGAGCAAGTCTTCCAGGCTGAGTTGACCAAGGCCGGCAAAGGCACCATCACCACCGAAATCGAAGAAGCACCGACGTTCTATTTCGCCGAGACCTATCACCAGCAGTACCTGGCGAAAAACCCGGAAGGCTATTGCGGGATTGGCGGGACCGGCGTGACCTGCCCGATCTGACTGAAAGCCTGCTCGCGATAGCGGTGGGCCTGGGGCGGAGATGTTGAATGTGCCGCCGTCATCGCGAGCAAGCTCGCTCCCACAGGTGGGTACACCTGGACCCCATGTGGGAGCGAGCTTGCTCGCGATAGCGCCCTTCCAGACGCCAGCAAGGCATCACTCAGCGATCAACCAATCCATCTGCCACCCGCCCTGGGTCTGCCCCAGCTTTTTCGACAGCCACGGCAGCAGCTCACGCAACTCCTCTTCCAGCCCCCACGGCGGATTGGCAATCGCCAGGCCGGAGCCGTTCAGGCTGTTGGGCGTCGCCAGTGGGTGCACCAGCAGCTCCACGCGCAACAGCTTCGGCGCTCCCGTGCCGGCCAGGTCCTGGTAGAAGCGGCGCAACATCCGCTGGTCCTTCACCGGGTACCAGATGGCCGCCACCGTCTGGCGCATCCGGCCAACGGCCTCCTTGAGCGAGGCGGCGCAGCGCTGCATCTCGTCAAGCTGCTCGAAGGGCGGATCGATCAGCATCAAGGCACGCTTTTCGGCCACCGGCAGCAACGCCCGCGGCACATGCCAGCCTTCACCCAGGTGCACCGCCACGCGACGGTCGCCTTTCATGTTGTCCTTGAGCAACACACCGTCTTCAGGGTGCTTTTCGTTGAGCAGCACACGGTCCTGGGGCCGAGTCAGGCGCCGCGCCAGTTCCGGCGAGCCCGGGTAGTAGCGCAGTTGCCCGTCCGGGTTCATCTCGTGCAGCACCTTCATGTAATCGGCAGTCAATGGCGGCAGGTCGCCCTCGCCCCACAACCGCGCAATGCCTTCCAGGTACTCACCGGTACGGTTGGCCTGGTCACCCTGCAAGTCGTACAGCCCGATGCCCGCGTGGGTGTCGAGGTAGGCGAAGGGCTGTTCCTTGCGCGACATCAGCGCGATGAGGCGGGTCAAGGTCAGGTGTTTGAACACGTCGGCGTGATTGCCGGCGTGGAAGGCGTGACGATAATTCATGGCGGCTCCTGCGAAGGGCGACGAGTTTACCTTGAAGCGCGCCGAACGTCAGGGGTTGGCAGCCCGGCGGACACGCCACGATCAGCCCAGCTCCCGCAGCAAGTACGCCTGCAAGGGCGCCTTTGGCGCGACAACCGGCTTCGATCGCTCAAGAAAGTGAGCAATCTTGCGCCGCAGGATGCGCGGGTCGACCCGCTCCCACAGAGACGGATGCTCCTGGCCAAGCCAGGTGAGCAAGTTATCCACCAGACAATTCGTCGGGACCTCGGTCATGGCGTCCAGCAGCGCCACCGGCACTTCCCACCAAGGAAACATCCGCGCCGGCCGCTGGAGGCTTCCCACGAACTCAAGGGATTGAGCGTTGATCAGGCAACGATTGATGACCGGCAGGAGCTCCCCGGCATCCACCGCCGTCGATTGCAGGATCGGTCCCATGAAGCGCCCATCCCAAAAACGCAGGAAAACCGGCTTGCCACCCGGCAACAGCACCTGCGTCACCCCACGCAGATGCTCGGCAAGGGTTTCCTGGCTGGCACACGACACCGCCAGCCAACCCCAATCGAGCGAGTCGGCGGTCGCTATCCAATCAAGAAACCCACAGTCCGCGCGAACAAGCCCTACATAGGGCATGACCGCTTCCCACTCGGCGTACGGCGTGTCGGCCCAGATCGCCGTGGGTGTCGCGGCCATCGAACGGCGCCAGGCCGCCAACGCCCCAGCGCTGCTGGCATTGCTGAAAATGGCGAACAGTTGCTCGGACGCCTGCAACGGATGGTGCTCAAGCCAGGCGCGGGGCGTTTGGCCGCTGTTCATGGGCGCTCCTGTGTGTCGACAGTTTTGTGAAAGACCGATGGCCCTGCGCAGACGCCGTTTCTGCACCGCTCGCACTCCTCGCAGAACGGCGCCGAGCCTTGGAAGCTGAGGATTTGCGCCAGGGAAAGCCGAGGGGCCGGCGCGGCGACCTGCTGCCCGGAGCTGACCGGCGAACCCGCTTCCGCCCCCATGACCGCCATCGGCGTCCCACCGACCTCGATCGACATGCTGCTGAAAATCCCGTCGGCACCAATGTTGATCCAATGACCGCCAGCCTGGAGGGTCACACTGGCGCCAGCCTCCAGGACCACTTGCTGGCCGGCACTGACATGAAACTGCCGGCTGGCGTTCAGGACCTGGCCGGTCACGCGAACATGCCGCTCGCCGCCCACCAGCAGATGATCGTCCTGGCGGACTTCAGCCTGGCGCCGGCCATGGGTAACGCGCTGCTCATCGGCCTTGAGTTCGTGCCGTGCCGTACCGGTGACGACGATGCTGCGCTCGTGATCGACCTGCACCCGCTGGTCGTGCAGCACGTGCTGGGTCCAGTTGCGCTGGGCCCGCAGGTAGATTTCCTCGGCCCCCTTGCGGTCCTCGATACGCAACTCGTTATAGCCTCCCCCACCTGGACTGCTCTGGCTGCGCCAAATACTGCGGGTCTTGTCCGTCGGCAGGTCCAACGGCACCCGGCTGGCGCCGTTGGGCAGGCAACCCACCACCAATGGCTTGTCCACGTCGCCATCGATGAACCCCACCAAAACTTCCATGCCGACCCGGGGAATCAGCACTGCACCATAGTGATCATGGGCCCAACCCGAGGCCACTCGCAGCCAGCAACTGGAATGTTCGTCGCGCTGGCCGTCGCGATCCCAGGCCAGTTGCACCTTGACCCGCCCGAACTCATCGCAATGGATCTCGCTGTCCACCGGCCCGGTCACCACCGCTGACTGATAGCCGTTGGCACGGGGCTTTTCAGGGTGCAGGGGCGGCCGAAAAAACACGTCCCATGGTGTGGCGAGAAAAGTGTTTCTGTAGCCCTGGAATTCATCCGGGCCGGCGGCGGCTGTTTCTTCCAGCACCTGGGGTTGGCGGCCATGATGGTCGATATGCGTCAGGAGCCAGAGATCGTTCCACTGCTCCCTGGGATGGCCCTCGATACGCATGAAATGCCCGCTGACGAAAGCGCTGTCATCGCTGTTGCCCTGCGCCACGCGATGATCGGCGCCGTGACGCTCAAGGGCACGCCGGGCCAGGTGCTTGCCATCGTCCCGGTCGCAGAACCCACCGGGGTAGCGATAGTCCTCGAGCGCTGGCAACTGCCGACTGTCGAGGTGGGTTTGCAACAACAGGCCGGGCTTGCGGAAGTCGTAATCGCGCAACGTTACGGCCGTGGCGCGGGTCTGGAGCCGCACCGCCAAACGCTTGATGGCCGGCGCGTCGGCAGCCATGCCACTGTCCGCCAGGTACAACGTCGATTCGGCCAGGCGGGGGAACCCGGTCTGATCGTCGCCGAACACCAGTAGATGGCCGTCAGGGCGGTGCCGAAAGTGATAGTGGATACCGACTTCGGCACAGATCCGCTCGATGAACGTCAGGTCGCTTTCGGCGTACTGCACACAGTATTCACGCTCGGGATAGTGCCCTGCGAGAATGAACTGGAAGGCCCCCTCCAGGACCCCGTGCTCCTTCAGCACCCGGGCGACGATATCGGGCACGCTCAAATGCTGGAAAATCCGCTGGTTGATGCGGTGGCGCAAGTAGGCCAGGCGCGGCACCAGGCTGACCTGGTAACGGGTCAGGCGTCTGCCCGAATCGCCTTGGGCTACGCTATAGACCTGACCGTGCACGCCCCCTCCCCGACCATCGAACCGCAGGAATGCCTGGCGATGCAGAAGCTCTTCCAGTACCAGGTCGCAGCGCTCGCTGACCAGTTCCACGTCAAAGCGATAGGGCTGGCTGATGGTTTCCTTGCCCTTGAACTCAAGCACCCTGAGTTCATTCGGCCCGCTGTCGAAGGTCAGCGTGAAACGCGGTGGATTGGCAGGCGGGAACATCCGATGTGCCTCTGCTGAATGGAGGCGGGCGATTCTGCACGAGCAGTAGGGGACGTGTATGGGAGGTCAGGAAAAACAGATTTGCCCTACATCCAAGAAGCTAAAAGCTGCAAAGCGTGATGCATTTTCCGATAGACATTCGAAGCATCGCGGCCACCCGCAGCCTTCCTACACGTGAATCAGCCGTTTCTTGCAATGTGCTCGATCTCTGGTCGGGGGTGGGCGTGATAACGTGCTCCTGGTCGCAAAAAAGCAAAGGACGCATGGCATGACGACACGCTACGCAAAAATCGCAATGATCCTGGCACTCGCCGCATTCGCTTTCCTGACCGTATTCAACAACGTCACGGACTACCGCTCCAACTTCAACTTCGTCCAGCACGTGCTGAGTATGGACACCACCTTTCCCGACAATGCCTCCCGGTATCGCGCCATCGATCAACCCTGGATGTGGCATGGTGCGTATTGGCTGATCATCTTCGGCGAAGCGCTGACGTCGGGGCTTTTGGGCTACGGCGCAGTGAAACTGTGGCAGGCACGCCGAGCCGAGGCCGGGGCGTTCGCCCGCGCCAAACGATGGTCCGTGGCCGGTTTGACGGTCGGTTTCTTCGTCTGGTTCTTTGGCTTCATGGTCGTTGGTGGCGAATGGTTTCTGATGTGGCAATCAGAAATCTGGAATGGCCAGGACGCCGCGTTCAGGTTCTATATGGCGATCCTGGGCGTGTTGATCTTTC
>NZ_JACNDD010000136.1:0-17781 GCF_017351395.1 Pseudomonas sp. FW305-28 | reverse complement strand
GAGCCACATGTGGATTTTGTCGAGGAACTCATCCTCCACGCGGATCGCCATCGGTTCGAGGCCGTACAGGACGAAGCCGCTGCGCTGGTAGAGCTTGAGCGCCGGGGCGTTGCCCGCAGTGACGGTCAGTTGCACCAGGCGCAGGAAGGTGTGGCGCCGGGCTTCGTCGAGGGCCGCCTGCACCAGTTGGTAGCCGAAGCCCCGATGGCGATGTGCGTCGGCGACGTACATGCCGAACAGCAGCGCCTTGTGCCGGGCTTTTTCCCGAGGCTCCAGGGCCAGGCCGACGATGCCGACCAGTTCTTGCTCGACAAACGCCCCCAACAGTACATCGAGCCGGCTGCCCAGGCGTGACTCCCACCAGTTGATGGGCAACTTCGCCCGTTCGCCGACGCTGGAGGTGAAGGCCTGGGGGTGCAAGGCGTACGCCTGGAGCATCAGTTCGCGATACACCAGGGCATCGCCGGCCCGCAGGCGTCGAATGTTCACGCCGAACGCCGTTGCTCGAGCATCAGGCGCAGCGCCAGGGCACCGAGGACAAACCCCATGAAGTAGCGCTGCACCGCCAGCCAGCTCGGGTTGTGGACAAACCACGAGGCAATGCCGGCGGCGAACAGGGCGATCAGCAGGTTGACGCTGAAACTGACGCTGATCTGGGTCAGCCCGAGGATGATGCTCTGGGTGAACAGCGAGCCGTGTTCCGGGCTGATGAACTGCGGGAACACCGACAGATAGAACACCGCGATCTTGGGGTTCAGCGCACTGGTGAGAAAGCCCATGGTGATCAGCTTGCGTGTCGAGTCCGCCGGCAACTGCTGGGCCTCGAAGGGCGAACGCGCGCCCGGTTTCACTGCCTGCCAGGCCAGCCACAACAGGTACAGCGCGCCGGCCCACTTCAACACTTCATAGGCCATGGGCACCGCCAGGAACACCGCCGTCAGCCCCGCGGCGGCGGCGAACATGTGCACGAAGAACCCCGCCACCACGCCCAACAGCGACGTGACGCCGGCCTTGCGGCCCTGGCAGATCGAACGGGAGATCAGGTAGATCATGTTCGGGCCGGGCGTCAGTACCATCAGCAACGCGGCGGCGGCGAAAATCAACAGGTCCGGCAATGGAATCATGGGCGTCAGTCCTTGAGGCGTGAATCAGCCAGTGGCGAGGTGTGTCGCTCGATAAAACGGCAGGATCACCTCGCCTGTCAACGGGGCGAGCACAAGATCGCTGTCGCCGGCCGGGTCGATCCAGCACACCTCTTCGATTTCGGCGGCTGGCGAAACCGGGGCGTCGATGTTCAGCAAAAACACCTCGGCCTGCACGATAAACCCCGGTTCGTTGGCCGCCGGTGCGCTGAACACACCCAGGTGGCGGGCCTGGGCCGGGTCGATCCGCAACCCAAGCTCTTCTTCCAGTTCCCGGACCAGCGCCTGCACCGGTTGTTCATGGGCCTCGATCTTGCCCCCCGGCTGCATGAAGGCCCGGGTGCCGCGCTTGCGCACCAGCAGGGTTCGCCCATCCGGCCCGAGCAGCAGGGCGGCGGCGATGCGGATGAGGGAGGTGGTCATGATGAGTCAAAGCCTTGGGCAGAAAAATGCTGGGGAGATTACAGACCACAGTGGCAGGGAGCAAAGCCTGACGCTGGATTGAAATTCAACACATTCCCCCTGTGGGAGCGAGCTTGCTCGCGATAGCGTCCGGTCAGTCGACACTGCAGTCACTGACACTCCGCTATCGCGAGCAAGCTCGCTCCCACAGGCATCTTCAGATCCGCATCACCCCAAAATCGGCTTCGGCGCCGAAGGGTCGGCCAGTTCTTCGGGGATCTTGACGAACACGCTGTACCGGGCCCCTTCCATCGACTCGAAGGCGATGAGCTTTTCCACCAGCGGGCCGCTCATGACCTTGCCGGCGTTGAGCAGCAGCATGCCGTTGTCGGCGTTGAGGTTGCGCGCCAGGATCATGCCGGCCACCAGTTCGCGGGTGTTCATGACCTTGACCGTCGGGTCGGACAGGGTCACGTCATCCAGGTACTCGCCGCAGGCCTTGATGAAGTCCTCGATCATGTCCGGGTCGTACAGCTTGCCGGCGTACTTGCGGATGTAGACCAGCGCTTCGTCGCTGTTCATCTGTCGTTCGAGGATCAACCCGCGCTGCAGCTCGATGAAATCCACCGCCAGTTTCAACAGCCGCGAGCCGAACGGAATGGCCTCGCCCTTGAGGTGCTCTGGGAAACCGCTGCCGTCCCAGCGCTCCTGGTGATGGCGGATGATCCGGGCCGCGTCCTTCATCGGGTCCAGGGTCATCAGCAGCGACTCGCTCTGCTTCGGATAGGACCGATAGAGATCGAGTTCATTGTGGTGCAGCAGGTCGGCGGGCGTGACCATCATATTGTCGGTCCAGCTCAGTTTGCCGATGTTGTAGAGCGCCGCGGCCATGGTCAGGTCACGGTCGGTGGACTCATCGAGAAAATGCAGTCGGCTGTAGACCCTGATCAACTCGATGATCTGCCGGTTGGTCTGCTTGGGCTTGGGCAGGCGCAGGTTGGCGATCAGCGAAAACACCTCGGTGCTGGTCACATAACTGCGCTTGAGCTCGTCGTAGGCCAGGTCGAGCATGTCAGCGGTCTGCTGCAGTTCGGAGGTACGCGACGCCACGCGTTTTTCCAGGGTGGCGTTCAGGGTCTTGAGTTGCTGGTTCTGCTCGCGGTTCAGCGCTTCGAGACGCTGGCGCTCGCTTTCGGAATGCTGGTGGGCCAGGGCCTGGCGCAAGGCCTGCACCAGCTCCTCATCGTTCCAGGGCTTGCTGAGGTAGCGATAGAGCTGCCCCTCGTTGATGGCCTTGGTCATCATGTCCACATCGGCATAACCGGTGAGCAGGATGCGCAACGTCGAGGGATACAGCTTGCGGATCTCGGCCAACAGCGTGGCACCGTCCATGTTCGGCATGCGCGCGTCGGTCATCACCAGGTCGACCGGCCGCTCCTTGAGAATCTCCAGGGCCTTGGCGCCACTGTCGGCCAGCAGGATCTCGTACGGCTGGCTGCGCAATAGCCGGCGCAGGCTGTTGAGAATCGACTCTTCGTCATCGACCAGCAGCACCACCGGCTTCTTTACCGGAACGTCCGGCGATTGATCTTCCATTTGAAACCCCCTCCTGTTCACGACAACCGTTCTACCTGGCCCCGAATTACAGCCTAGTAGATTGCGAAAATTTAGACACATTTGCCATCAGTGGCCGAGCGCATCGCGATGAGGCGACTATGCTCTACCCCATGAAGGGCCATGTACAGGCCGAATACTCATGCCAGTGAAAGGGATATCAGATGTTTCCAGGGTTCTATAGTCAGCATCAAAGTGGTGCACGGCCATGAGCCTGCCTTTGGATAAAACCAATCGGCGGATCCTGATCGTCGACGACACCCCGACCATCCATGAGGATTTTCGCAAGATCCTCAGCCCCCAGATGAACGCCGAAGACAACCTGAGCAGTGCCGAAGAGGCTCTGTTTGGCGCGCCGGTAGCGGTCGCCGCCATGAGTTTCGTGCTCGATTCGGCGTTCCAGGGCATGGAAGCCTTGAACAAGGTCGAGAAGGCGCTGGCCCAAGGGCAGCCCTTCGCCATGGCGTTCATCGACATGCGCATGCCGCCGGGCTGGGACGGCCTGGAAACCATCGAACGGCTGTGGCGCGCCGACCCCAAGCTGCAAGTGGCCCTGTGCACCGCTTACTCGGATTATTCCTGGGAAGATATTTCCGAGCGCCTCGAACTGGGCGACCGCCTGCTCATCCTGAAAAAACCCTTCGACGCCATCGAGATCCGCCAGATGGCCAGCGCCTTGACCGTCAAATGGCAGATGACCGAGGACGCGGCGCTGAAAATGGACATGCTCGAACGGGCGGTCGAGGAACGCACCCGCGAGTTGGCCGACGCCAACATCATCGTGCAGAACAGCCCGACCATTCTCTATCGCCTGCGGGGCGAGCCGCCGTTCGCGTTGATGTACATCTCCCATAACATCACCAAGTTCGGTCATTCCGCGGCGCAACTGATCAACGCGCCGGACTGGGCGCAAACCCTGATCCACCCCGACGACCAGGACAAAGTCCAGGAGGCCATGGTCCGTGTCCTCGACCGGGACACTGCCGGGGCCTCCATCGAGTTTCGCATGCGCACCGGCGACGACACGTTCCGCTGGGTGGAGAACCGCTACATCCCGGTGCGCAACGACCAGGGCCTGTTGCTGGAAGTGGAAGGCATCATCCTCGACATCACCGAACGCAAGCTGGCCGAAGAGAAGATTGCCCTGCTCGCCCGCACCGACGGCCTGACCGGGCTGGCCAACCGCGCCACCATGATCGAGCGCCTGCACCAGGCCTTCGCCGCCGCTCGTCGGGGAGCGGCACCGTTCGCCATGTTCTACCTGGACCTGGACCACTTCAAACGCATCAACGACACCTTGGGCCATCCCATCGGTGACCTGCTGTTGCAGGAAGTCGCCGCCCGCATCAAGTCCTGTACCCGGGAAAACGATGTGGTGGCGCGCCTGGGCGGCGACGAATTCGCCCTGCTGCAACTGGACGTCCATGAAGCGACCCACTGCGCCGCGCTGGCGGGCAAGATCCGTGATGCGCTGGTGGCACCGTATTCCCTGGACGGCAACGACGTGCGGATCTCGGTGAGCATCGGCATCGCCCTGTACACCCCGCAGAGCCTGAGTGCCGACAGCCTGATGGCGCAATCCGACATGGCCCTGTACCGCTCCAAGGAAAAGGGTCGCAACCAGTATCACTTCCACAATGAGGAAATTAACCAGGAAGTCACCGACCGGGTCGCCCTGGCCAACGATCTGCGCCAAGCCATCGAAAACCAGGAACTGCACCTGCACTACCTGCCGGAAGTCGACCTCGGCTCCGGCAAGATCCTCGGCATGGGCGTGCAGGTGCGCTGGAACCACCCCCAACGGGGCTGGCTGGAACCGGCGGCCTTCATGCCAGCGGCGGAAAAGACCGGGATCATCATTGGCCTGGGGCATTGGGTACTGGACCAGGCCTGTCAACAGATGCGCCAATGGCGCGACCAGGGCATGGCGCCGCCGGTGATCGCCATCGACCTGTCCCTGACCCAGCTCAAGACCGGACCGGAACTGATCTACGACGTGCTGCGCACCACCGCGCGCTGGGAACTGGCACCCTGGGACTTGCGTTTCGACGTCACCGAAGCCACCCTGGCCCAGACCAAGTGGACCCACAACGACGTGCTGCCGCGCCTCTGCGAATTGGGCGTGCAGATCGCCATCGATGACTTCGGCACCGAATATTCCTCGTTCGATTACCTCAAGACCTACCGGGTCAATCACCTCAAGCTCGCCCAGCGCTTTCTCGACAGCGCCAACGCCGACCCCGAGAACGCCACGACGTTGCGGGCGATCATCAACTTCGCCCGGGACGTGGGCATCGGGATCATTGCCGAGGGCGTCGAGACCCAGGAACAACGCACCACACTGATGTCCAGCGGCGGCGCGATGCAGGCCCAGGGGCATTACTTCAGCACCGTGGTCGACAGCGGCCAAGCCGCCGAACTGCTCAAGGCCGGCACCATCATTCCCGCGACAGACCACTGGACCCGACCAGCGAGCCAGCTATCGGAGAGCAATCCATGAACCCCATGTCGGTGCCTGCCAACCGGCGGATCCTGGTGGTGGACGACACGCCGGCGATCCACCAGGACTTTCGCAAGATCCTCAGCCCCAGCGCCGGCAGCGATGACTCGCTGGACGACACCGAAAGCCTGCTGTTCGGCACCCCGCAGGTCAGCCGGCTGCAATTCCAGATCGACTCGGCCTACCAGGGCGAGGAGGCGCTGGAACTGGTCAAGCGCGCCCAGGCCGAAGGCCAGCCCTATGCGCTGGTGTTCGCCGACATGCGCATGCCACCGGGCTGGGATGGCCTGCAGACCATCGAACGGTTGTGGGAGGCCGACCCGCGGCTGCAAATCGCCCTGTGCACGGCCTTCTCGGACTACTCCTGGGAAACCATGTCCGAACGGATCGAGTTCGACGATCAGTTGCTGATCCTCAAGAAGCCCTTCGATACCCTGGAAATTCGCCAGATGGCCAGCGCCATGACCTGGAAATGGCAGCTGGCCCAGGATGCGGCGCGGAAAATGCGCAGCCTGGAACGCACGATCGAAGAGCGCGTCCAGGAACTGCTCAAGGTGTCTCACCTGCTGCAATACGACGTACTCACCGAGCTGCCCAACAGCATGTTGCTGGGCGATCGCCTGACCCAGGCCATGGCCCAGTGCCGTCGGCACGACCGGCAACTGGCGGTGATGTTCATCGGCCTGGACCGCTTCAAGCGCATCAACAATGCGCTGGGCCATCCGGTGGGCGACGAGATGCTCAAGCGGGTGGCCCGGACGCTGGCCACCGTGGTGCGTGAGTCCGACTCGGTGTTTCGCTACGGTTCCGATGAATTCGTGGTGGTGCTGGGGGACATCGTCGACCCGCAGCAGACCAAGGGCGTGGCCGAGAAATTGCTGGCGGCCATCAGCTCCCCGCAACCCATCGACGGCCATGACCTGAGCGTCACCGCGAGTTTGGGCATCAGCGTGTACCCGACCGACGGTTTCGACGCTGTGGCGCTGATCAAGAAAGCCGAGACGGCGATGCGCAACGTCAAGGAGACCGGCCCCAACGACTACCGTTTCTTCACCGAAGACATGAACCGTCGGGCACGGCAGCAGCAGACCATTGAATCGGGCCTGCGCCTGGCCCTGCAACGCAAGGAATTCGTACTGCATTACCAACCCAAGCTCGACCTCGGGAGCGGCAAGGTGGTCGGGGTCGAGGCGTTGGTACGCTGGAACAGGCCGGAACATGGCCTGGTCTACCCGGGGGATTTCATTCCGGTGGCCGAGGACAGCGGCTTGATCGTTCCGCTGAGCCAATGGGTGCTTCAGGAAGCCTGCCAGCAGGCCTGCCGCTGGCAAGCCCAGGGCATGCGGCCGCTGTGCCTGTCGGTGAACATCTCGGCCATCGATTTTCGCCAGCGCGGCTTCGTCGAAGGCATCACCCGCACCCTCAAGGAAACCGGCCTGGACCCGACACAATTAGAACTGGAGATCACCGAAAGCGTACTGATGCAGAACATCGATACCACGGTCGCCATCCTAAAGGCCATCAAGCAACAGGGGATACGCCTGGCCATCGACGATTTCGGCACCGGCTATTCGAGCCTGAGCTACTTGCAGAAATTTCCGGTGGATGTGCTGAAGATCGACCAGTCGTTCGTCGGTGACCTGAGCATCGACAGCAATGACGCCAAGCTGGTGAGCACCATCATCAGCCTGGGCAAGAGCCTGAACTTGCACATCATCGCCGAAGGGGTGGAAACCCTTGAGCAGCTTGAATTTCTCAAGAAGCACCACTGCGAGGAAGTCCAGGGTTATTACTTCAGCAAGGCCGTCGAACCGCAGGCCTTTGCCGATTGGATGACCGAGTGGGAAAAACGCCAGAACCCGTTTTCGTGAACACCTGAGTGTCCTCAACCAAAGTTTCAAGGAAAAGATCCCATGGCGTTACATGGACTGATTCTGGCGCTCGGCCTGCTGGTGGGAGCAAGCGTAACCGCTCACGCCGCGCCTTTGGACGAACCCCTCAAGCCCCTGCCACCGGTGCCGGCCCTGGACCCCAAGCGCGTCCAGCTGGGGCTGCGGCTGTTCAATGACCCACGGCTGTCGGTCAACAACACCCTGTCCTGCGCCAGTTGCCATCGCCTGGACAAGGGCGGCGCCGACGACAAGCCGTTTTCCCTGGGCTTCGATGGCAAGCCGGTGGAGGTCAATACGCCTACGGTGTTCAACGCCGGCCTAAACTTCCACCAGTTCTGGGATGGCCGCGTCGATACGCTGGAAGAACAGGTCCACCAGGTCGTGACCAGCCCGGTGGAAATGGGCAGCACCTGGGAGTCGGTGGTCAAGCGTATCGCCGATGACCCCGGCTACGCCAAGGACTTCAAGGACGCCTACTCCGACGGCGTGACCAAGCCCAATATCCAGGGCGCCCTGGCCGACTACGAACGCACTTTGCAAACACCCAATTCGCGTTTCGACCAGTACCTGCTGGGCAATACCGACGCCCTCACGCCCCGGGAAAAGTTCGGTTACCAGCGGTTCAAGGAGTACGGCTGCATCGCTTGCCACCAGGGCGTGAACATCGGCGGCAACATGTTCCAGAAATTCGGCGTCATGGGTGACTACGTCGGCGACCGGGGCAACCCGACCCGGGCCGACGAAGGACGTTTCAACATCACCGGCGATGAAGCGGACCGCCAGGTCTTCAAGGTACCCAGCCTGCGCAATGTGGCCGTCACCGCGCCGTATTTCCATGACGGGTCGGCGACGACTCTGGAGCACGCGGTGGAGGTGATGTTCAAGTACCAACTGGGTCGTGAGCCCCTCAAGAACGATACGACACTGATCGTCGAGTTCCTCAAGACCCTGACGGGTGAATCGGAGGGCAAGCCCCTATGACCGCTCTGCGCCGCCTCGGTCTTGCCTTCATCGGCCTGCTGCTGGCTTCGATCCTGCTGTTCATGTACGTCAATTCGGGGGCCCAGCAGGCCGCCTCGTACATTGAATCCCGTGACCTGATTCGCCTGCTCAAGCAACAGGACGCCATCTGGGACAACGAAGTCCTCAAGTCGCGGATCGCCCTGACCCACAACTACGATCCGCTGGTCTCCCCCCTGCACGAAATGGCACGCCTGTGGCAGCGTCTGGACGCCATCGAATCGGAACCGGAGCGCCACGGGCCGTCGCTCTGGGAGGCCCAGCGCGACGAATACCTCAAGCTGGTCAAGGAAAAGACCCGCCTGATAGAACAGTTCAAGTCCCATAACGCGGTGTTGCGCAACTCCCTGGCCTTCCTGCCCACCGGCGAGGACGACATCCAGGGCCAGTTCGCCCGGCTGCCCGACACCTACAAACTGGAGTTGCAGAACGTTGCCATCGACACTTACGACCTGTTGCTCAGCAGCATGGAGTTCGCCCAGCTCAGTTCCCCGGAGATCGCAGCCGAGGTCCTGCTGGGCTTGAACCAGTTGGATGTCAACAAGGAGCGCCTGCCTGAAGGGTTGCTCAACTCCATCGAAGTCCTGCGCAGGCACATCGGGGTGATCCTGCGCGAACAACCCAAGGTGAATGAGTTACTGCTGGGAATCGGAGCGATCCCCTTGGCCAATCGCCTGGACACCATCAGCCACCTGCTCGAGAAGGACCAGGAAAAAGCCGCCGCCCAGTACGAGCGCAACCACATTTACCTGTTGGTGTTCGCCACGCTCCTGGTCTTGATACTGATCTGGCTGGCGATCCGGTTGATACGCAGCTTCGCCGAAATCAATCGGGTCAACAACGCCCTGCAAACCGCCAACGACGAGCTGGAACAGCGGGTCGAAGAGCGTACCCGCCAGCTCAAGGACACCCAGAGCGAGTTGATGGACACCGCCCGCCAGGCCGGCATGGCGGAAATCGCCACCAACGTGTTGCACAACGTTGGCAACGTTCTCAACAGTGTGAACATCTCCGCCGATCTGGTCAGCCGCAAACTGCGCAGCAGCAAGGCCCTGGGGCTGGGCAAGGCGATGCAGCTGATCAACGAACACGCCGATGACCTCGGGCACTTCCTCACCGAGGACGCCAAGGGCAAGCTGCTGCCCGGCTACCTCAACCAACTGGTCGAGGCCATCGCGTCGGAACAGCAGAGCCTGACCGATGAACTGGCCCAGTTGAGCAAGAGCGTGGACCACATCAAGGACATCGTCTCCACGCAGCAATCCTATGCCGGGGCCAGCAGCCTGCTGGAGCCTTTGGTGGTCAGCGAACTGCTCGAAGACGCCTTGCGCATGAACTCCGGCGCCCTGACCCGCCATCATGTTACGGTGATCAAGGAATACGGTGACGTGCCGCGGATCATGGGCGACAAGCACCGCTTGCTGCTGATCCTGATCAACCTGATCAGCAATGCCAAATACGCCATGGCCGGGGTGTCCAACCATGCGCGGAACATGACCCTCAAGGCCGCCGTCGTCGATGGCCAGACCTTGCAAATCAGCGTCAAGGACGAAGGCGAAGGTATCCCGGAGGAAAACATGACGCGCATCTTCGCCCATGGTTTTACCACGCGTAAGGAAGGCCACGGCTTTGGCCTGCACAGCTGCGCATTGGCGGCCATCGAAATGAACGGCCACCTCACCGCCCACAGTGAGGGGCCAGGCAAAGGAGCGACATTCCAATTGCAGGTGCCCCTGAAACTTGCAGAAGGTGAACCATGAACAGCCTGAGTAACCGCCGCATCCTGTTGATCGACGATACACCCGCCATTCATGAAGATTTCCGCAAGATCCTCACTCCGGAGGATGACAGCAACACGGATTTGCAGGACATGGAGAGCGCGCTGTTTGGTGAAGCACCGAAAGCTGCCGCCACCGTGTTCGAACTCGACTCGGCCTACGGTGGACAGGAAGGCCTGAACAAATTGCTGGGGGCAATGGCCAAGGAGCGTCCCTATGCCCTGGCCTTTGTCGACATGCGCATGCCCGAAGGCTGGGACGGCGCCAAGACCATCGAAGAACTCTGGAAGCGCGACCCGCAGTTGCAAGTGGTGGTTTGCACCGCCTATTCGGATTATTCCTGGGATGAATTGCTCGACCGTCTGAACGGCCACGACCGCTTGCTGATCCTGAAGAAGCCGTTCGACAACATCGAAGTCCAGCAGATGGCCAACACCCTGACCACCAAATGGGAAATGACCTCTCGCGCGCAACTGAAAATGAACAAGCTCGAAGACCTGGTAGAACAACGCACCCAAGCCTTCCGACAGGCAAGCGAGCTGCTGCAAATGGAGATCGACGAACGCAAGATGCTGGAAACCCAATTGGTGCAATCGGAAAAGCTCGCCTCGCTGGGCCAGTTGGCGGCCGGGGTGGCCCACGAAATCAACAACCCGATCGGCTTCATTTCTTCCAACCTGGGGGCGCTGGACGGCTACTTCGGCAAACTCCAGGAAATGCTCACCGCCTACGGCAGCGCCGAGGAGGCCATCACTTCGCCGGAGCTGGTGGTGAACTTGAGAAAGCTGCGTGAACAGGTGGAGCTGGATTTCCTGGTCGAGGACATCCCCCTGCTGATCAAGGAATCCAAGGATGGCATTGGCCGGGTCGGACAGATCGTCAAGGACCTGAAGGACTTCTCCCGCGTTGATTCCAGCCAGGAATGGCAGATGGCCAATTTGCAGCAGGGCATGGATTCGACGTTGAACATCGTCGCCAATGAAATCAAGTACAAGGCCGACGTGGTCAAGGAATACACACCCTTGCCGGAGGTGGAATGCCTGCCGTCGCAGATCAACCAGGTGATCATGAACCTGATCGTCAACGCCGCCCAGGCCATCGGCCCCGAACGCGGCACCATCACCCTGCGCAATGGGGTCGGTGAAGAAACCGTCTGGATCGAAGTGGCGGATAACGGCTCGGGCATTCCCCCCGAGACCCTGCAGAAAATCTTCGATCCGTTCTTCACCACCAAACCCATCGGCCAGGGCACAGGACTCGGGCTGTCGTTGTCCTACGGCATCGTGAAAAAACACAACGGCGAGATCACCGTACGCAGCGAAGTCGGCGTCGGCACCACCTTCCGCGTGGAATTACCGTTGCGGCAGATGAAACAGGCGAGCTGAGCCATCCCGGCAGTTCAATCGGTGGGAGCGAGCTCCCTCACCACAACTGCCAATCCAATTGTGGGAGCGAGCTTGCTCGCGATAACGGTGGGTCAGTCAATGCAGGTGTTGAATGTGCGACCACCATCGCGAGCAAGCTCCCTCGCCACAAGCTCAATTCCAAGCTAATGTCTCGCCAATCGCTCCCCCCAAGGAAACCGTATGAGCCTGTCTCTGCTGAGTCGTTACGCCTTCTTTGCTGGCTGTGTCATCTTCACCCTCGCCAGCCTGCCATTCCTGCAACACGACTGGCTCTGGCCCATTGCGCTGGTGACCGGGCTGTTGAGCCTGTTGGGGGTGTTCGACCTGCTGCAAAGCCGTCATGCCGTACGGCGCAACTACCCGATCCTGGGCAATATCCGCTACCTGGTCGAAGGCATCCGCCCGGAGATCCGCCAGTACCTGCTCGAATCCGACAGCGATGCCCTGCCCTTCTCCCGGGCCCAGCGCTCGCTGGTGTACTCCCGGGCCAAGAACGAAAGCGCCGACAAACCGTTCGGCACCTTGATCGACGTGTACCAGACCGGCTTCGAATTCATCGGCCATTCCATGCGCCCGGCCCCGCTGAGCGACCCCAGCGGTTTTCGCGTGACCGTCGGCGGCCCGCAGTGCACGCAGCCGTACTCAGCGTCAGTGTTCAACATCTCCGCCATGAGCTTTGGCTCCCTGAGCGCCAACGCCATCCGGGCGTTGAACCAAGGCGCGAAGCTGGGCAACTTCGCCCATGACACCGGTGAAGGCAGTATCAGCCCCTACCACCGCGAACACGGTGGCGACCTGACCTGGGAACTGGGCAGCGGCTATTTTGGCTGTCGCACCAGCGACGGACGCTTCGACCCCGAGCGCTTCGCCGCCCAGGCACAGAACCCGCAGGTGCGGATGATCGAAATCAAGATGAGCCAGGGCGCCAAACCCGGCCACGGCGGGATCCTGCCCAAGCACAAGGTCACCCGGGAAATCGCCGAGACCCGTGGCATCCTCATGGGCGAGGATTGTATTTCGCCGTCATGCCACAGCGCGTTTTCCACCCCCATCGAACTGATGCAATTCGTCCAGCAGTTGCGTGAGCTGTCCGGCGGCAAGCCGGTGGGCTTCAAATTCTGCCTGGGTCATCCGTGGGAATTCATGGGCATCGCCAAGGCGATGCTGGAAACCGGGATCCTGCCCGACTTCATCGTGGTGGACGGCAAGGAAGGCGGCACGGGCGCGGCACCAGTGGAGTTCACCGATCACATCGGCGTGCCGCTGCGCGAGGGCCTGCTGTTCGTGCACAACACCCTGGTGGGCCTGAACCTGCGGGACAAGATCAAGCTCGGCGCCAGTGGCAAGATCGTCAGCGCCTTCGACATCGCCAGCGTCCTGGCCATCGGCGCCGACTGGGCCAACGCCGCGCGCGGCTTCATGTTCGCCATCGGCTGCATCCAGTCCCAAAGCTGCCACACCAACAAATGCCCCACCGGCGTCGCCACCCAGGACACCTTGCGCCAGCGCGCCCTGGTCGTCCCGGACAAGGCCCAGCGGGTCTACAACTTCCACCGCAACACCCTCAAGGCCCTGGCCGAAATGCTCGCCGCCGCCGGCCTGGAACACCCGTCGCAATTGCAGCCCAAGCATCTGGTGCGGCGGATGTCGGCTACCGAGGTCAAGTTGTTTTCCCAGCTGCATGTGTTTCTGAAGCCGGGTGAATTGCTGACGGGTGAGGTCAACGGGGCGTTTTATTCGCGGATGTGGCAGATGGCGCGGGCGGACAGTTTTGAGCCGATGGAGGTGGTGGCGGCTTAGCGGTCACTGGGTTGCCAGCCTCATCTGGGGCTGGTGTCGTTTTAGCTATAAACAGGGAAGCGACCATTTCCCCCGCCCTAAGAGTCAGGGGGTTTTCCCAATCCTTTTCCAAAAGCGGCCTGATCTCGCCTAAAGATTTCGCTGCTACCCACCAGACCCTATTTCCATCGCATTTAAGTACCTGCGGATTATTGAAATAGACCCAGTTCGCTCCTTCAGAAATCAAGGCATAACCGTTACGATCGAAAATCTCTAGAACAGTGCTGGAAGGTAAGCGAATGTAAAACTTCGGTTGTATACTTGTCTGATTGTAGTAACTGAATGGCAAGTACCAGACCAAAGACTCAAGTACAATTTCATCGCCTCGCTGGACCGCTCCCTGGAGTTCAGCAGCGAGCAAATCAAGTCTGAAGTCTCTACGCAAATCGGTTCCATTCAAACCGTCCTGTTGTCGATATACCGACTGCAGCCCCTGTGCCTCTGCCACCAGCACAACTGCCACAGCCAAGACCAGAGTGTTTGTTCGACGCCCCAACATGTCCAGCGATCCAGCGACAACGAAAGGCAGTCCGACTGCTGCAAATACCAGATAGCGAGGAACAAATACTGGAACGACTAACGCCACTAGAGCAAGAACAAAAGTTGGAATAAAAAAATAACCGGCCAATAAACTATTAAAGCGGTATTGATTGTGATTTTTCAAAATTAGTAGGGTTGCGCAAACGATAGTCCCCACGAGGAGGATTGCCTGCATGATCCACGATTGCGTTCCCCATGCATTCATGACAATAAACTGCCACACCAGACTCAGCATTGCATGCCCTGTGATAGACGGTATCCATTCAAGTCCCTTCCCGGCTGAAAGATGATCTATAAAATGAGGCAACCAAGGCACGAACAGCGTAGTAATCGCGCTATTGGCCAGAATCCAAGAACGTATAGGCAACACGATCTGAGAAACACCTGGACGTCCCCACCACCAATAAAACCAATGAACGAGCACACACAGAGCTGCGAAGTAGTGGGTATAAAAAGCGGCTGTCATCAGTAGCACATAAATGACCGGAAAGCGTTTTTTGCCAGGGTCTTTGACCCAGCACACCAACGCAACGGTTGCCCCCATCAGCCAAAAACCGAGCAAGGTATACATCCGCGCTTCCTGGCTGTATCGAACCGAAATTGGTAGCAATGCCAATAGCAATGCAGCGATCCAGGTGGCTCTGCGCGTGGCAACCAGGCTCATCAATTTAATGCTCAGCAAGACCGTGCCCACGTCTGCCACCAAACTGAGCGACCTCACTGCCAAGGCCCCGTCGCCGAACAAGACCATCCAGTAGTGCAGCATGAGGTAATAAAGAGGTGGATGAACGTCTCGTACCGTCAGCGACCAGATCTGCCAAGGCTCGTGCCTGGCAAGCAGCACACTGAAAGCCTCGTCATACCAAATAGCGGGCACAGTGATTCCGTGTAATCGCACGGCAACTGAAAGGGCTGTCACCACCGCCAAAGCTGAGCGGTCCAACCATATCGTTTTCACGGACACTCCTGACCCAGCGCCTCCATGGCGGGCGGCTCAATCTAAGTTCTGCGTCGGCACAAAATCTACTGTAAGAACTTACAGATATGCTGTGGGTTCGATAACGAGGGGGGAGGCATGGATTTCCGTTTGACTGCGCCGCAGGCACGAAAGCTCATGAAAGATCAGAAAGAGTTCGAAGCCCCCATAAGAAAGCCCCGGTCATCCGACCGGGGCTTCTGTATTGCGTGGTTGGCAACTTACGAAGCGGCATCCATCGAGCCGTGGGGTTGCCCGGTTGGCTGCAACTTGAAAACATAGAACAACACCGTCAGCAACACCAGAAACGCCGGCCCCACATAAAGCGCCACGCGGGTATCCGGGAAGTACGCCATCAGGCCCACCACCAGCACCAGGAACGCCAGCGCCAGGTACGAGCTGACCGGGTACAGCCACATGCGGTACTTCAAGGCCGCACGCTCGGAAGCGCTCAGGCTTTTGCGGAATTTGAGCTGGGCCAGCAGGATCATCACCCAGGTCCAGATCGCGCCGAAGGTGGCGATGGAGGTCACCCAGACGAAGACCTTCTCCGGCACCAGGTAATTGAGCAACACGCCCAGCAGCAGCGCGGCGATGGACAGTAGCAATGCGCGACGCGGCACGCCGTTGGTCGAGGTCTTGGCGAAACCAGCCGGGGCCTGGCCGTTCTGCGCCAGGCTGTAGAGCATCCGCCCGGTGCTGAAGATGCCGCCGTTGCAGGACGAGAGTGCGGCGGTGATCACCACGAAGTTGATGATGCCGGCGGCGGTCTTGATGCCCAGGCGCTCGAAGGTCATCACGAACGGGCTGCCCTGGGTGCCGATCTCGTTCCACGGGTAGATCGACAGGATCACGAACAGCGCGCCGACGTAGAACAGCAGGATCCGCCAGAACACCGAACCGATGGCGTTGGGGATGGTTTTCTGTGGGTTCTTCGCCTCACCGGCGGTCAGGCCGATCATCTCCACACCCAGGTAGGCGAACATGACCATTTGCAGGGACATCAACACGCCGGACACGCCGTTGGGCATGAAGCCGCCGTGGGCCCAGAGGTTGGAAATGCCCAGGGCCACACCGTCGTTGCCGAAGCCAAAGGCGATGATGCCGACGCCGCCGATGACCATGGCGATGATGGTGACGATCTTGATCAGGGCGAACCAGAACTCGAATTCACCGAAGGCCTTGACCGCGATCAGGTTGATCGAGCCCATGCTGACCAGTGCCGCCAAGGCCCAGATCCAGCGGGGCACGTCGGGGAACCAGATGCCCATGTACACCGCCACGGCGGTGATCTCCGCTACACAGGTCACCAGCCACAGGAACCAGTAGTTCCAACCGGTCAGGAAACCTGCCAGTGGGCCGAGGTAATCCTGGGCATAGCGGCTGAACGAACCGGCCACCGGGTTGTGCACGGCCATCTCACCGAGGGCGCGCATGATCACCAGGATCGCCAGGCCGCCAATGATGTAGGACAGCATGATCGCCGGGCCGGCCATTTCGATGGCCTTGGCCGAGCCGAGGAACAGCCCGACACCGATGCAGGCGCCAAGCGCCATCAGGCGGATATGCCGCTCGCCGAGTTCACGTTTGAGCGGACCGCCCTGGGCGGTCTCGCCATGGGGCAGATGATTGCCGACAGGCATAGGGGTAACCTCGTCTTGTTATTGGATTAGCCACCGAGTGTCCAAAGCCACAGGCCGGTAAGCCTGCCACCTTGCCGAAACCGGGTCTGTCTTTTGGGCAGACCGTCCTGTGGAACGACAACCTCAGGATCAGCGGGTCGTGCAGTATAAAAAGCCAGGGATAGAGAGATTCACTGTAAAACCTGGAAATTTCAGGGATAAGCCTGCGCCAGAAGCAGCTTTTAGAGAGGTGTTGTCTGGGATTCAGGTCATTCGGAAACGCCGCCGAGTATTGCACAGTGATGGTGCAGCGTCATGTTTTGGCATGGGGCGATGGCTCTAGCGCAAGGTTTTCAGACATCATGCCCCTCGCCGAGCCACACTGTGTCCCACAGTGGATAATTGCCAATGCGATCCACCAAACCTGCACGAAGCGGATTGGCAATGATGTAGCGTGCGCAAGGTCGTAGGTCCTCGTTGTCCCGGATCGCGCGGTCATGGAAGCCGCTTTGCCAGAACGCGCCCTTTCTGTTCATTGCTCGGTTGATTGTGAGCGTGCTGCGGGATTTGACCATCTGCATCACATGGGGGAGCTGAACCTGCTCTAGCTGCACTAGCCAATGCAGGTGATCCGGCATCACAACCCAGGCCAACGAATTGACCTGACCTCGCTCATGAGCCAGGCGCATTTCTGCTACCAATAAGCGGCCCAGCTGCCAGTTCTTGAAGATCGGTATGCGTTGGTGAACGACCGTAGTGACGAGGTAACCTCGCCCCGGTTCCGAAGAGCGTCCGCGACGCAAGCGATGGGAGTTTGGGCGTGGAGGATGCATTCCTTGGCTTCCTGTGGTTGGGGTACCTACTTACGGTAGCTTCTCCCACGACGATCCGACGCGATGATGGTTGAGCGACTTTTCCGAAAACGACGTAGTACCCGTGGCGAGGGAGCTTGCTCCCGCTGGGGGGCGAAGCCGCCCTCGCTTTTCAACCGCTGAAAACGCTTCAGCCCTGCCATCGTTGCGTCTGCTGCGCAGCCGAGCGGGAGCAAGC
>NZ_JACNDD010000135.1:0-17840 GCF_017351395.1 Pseudomonas sp. FW305-28 | reverse complement strand
ACTAAGCCCTGACCTCCACCTCCCCCAAATGCCCCCCATGCGGCCCGAAACTGCGCTCGACCATCTGCCGCGTCCCATCGGCATGGACAATCAGCGCCGTACTCGCCCGCGTCCCGTAGGCCGGGCTGGCAATGAACACACTCGATAGCAGCATCTCGGTCGCCAGGCCCACGCCCGTGTCTGGCAGTTCCGCCACCGGCGCGGGTTGCGGGTCGTTCAGCAGCGCCAACAAGGCCTCGGGCTGCGGATCGTCCAGCACCTCGCCCAGGGCCGTCCGGGCCTTGAGCAATTTGGGCCATGGTGTGTTCAGCCCAGCGTTCGACAAACCATAGACGCCCTCGGCCAGCCGCTGGGGCTGGGTATCGCGGGCGTTGTGGTGCCACAGCTCGGTGCCATCGCCGAGCAGCAGGTTGAAACCACCATACTCGTTGGCGCGGGGCACGATCTCGCTGAGGTAATCGGCAATCGACAGATTCCCGGTCAGGAACCGCGCTACCAGCTCACCGCGCGACTTGAAGGCCGGCACCTGGCCCGGGTCGCGGATGTTGGTCAGGGCGGCAAAACGACCTTCGGCGCCAATGCCGAGCCAGGTGCCACCGGCTTCGAGATCGCGGCCGGCATGAACATGGGGCGCGTCAGGCCACTGCGCCAGGGGCAAGGTTGGCCGGGCGTAGAACTCGTCGCGGTTGGCCGCCACGATCAGCGGTTGGGCGTGGCCGGGTCGCCAGGCAAATACGATCAGGCACATCAGGTCGTCCTGTTAATAATGCCAATCCATTGAAAGAGTAGAGCCGAACACAGCCTTTGTGGCGAGGGAGCTTGCTCCCGCTGGGCTCTGTAGGAGCTGGCGAAGCCTGCGATCTTTTGACCTTTCGCTTGGGATTCAAGTGTCAGGGGAAAGATCGCAGCCTCGTTGCACTCGACAGCTCCTACACCCAGCGGGAGCAAGCACCCTCGCCACAACAGCAGTTCGCCACCCAATATCTCCAGGGTTCTCAGCCCACTCTACCCACACATCGCCCCGGCATCCATCGCCTTCAGTGGAGCCTGGGGCCCTGGATCCGTTACCATGCCGCTCTTATTTCGGGGATGGGCGGGGAGAGTCTGGTGGAATTTGTGCTCTATCTGCTGCTTGGCGCCTGCGCGGGTGTGCTGGCCGGGCTGTTCGGCGTGGGGGGCGGGATCATCATCGTCCCGGTGCTGGTGTTCAGTTTCACCCTGCAGGGTTTCGATCCGCAGGTGTTGACGCACCTGGCCGTCGGCACGTCCCTGGCATCGATCATCTTCACCTCGGTCAACGCCGTGCGCGAGCACCAGCGCAAAGGCGCGGTGCGCTGGCCGATTTTCGCCTGGATGACGGTGGGAATCCTGATCGGTGCCGGTTTCGGCGCGATCACCGCCGAAGCGATTTCCGGCCCGCACCTGCAAAAGATCATCGGCGTGTTCGCCCTGATCGTTGCCGTGCAACTGGCCCTGGACGTCAAGCCCAAGGCCAGCCGCACCGTACCGGGCAAGGCCGGGCTGACCGTGGCCGGCACCGTGATCGGCTGGGCCTCGGCGATTTTCGGCATCGGCGGCGGTTCGCTGACCGTGCCGTTCCTGACCTGGCGCAGCGTGCCGATGCAGCAAGCGGTCGCGACGTCATCGGCCTGCGGACTGCCCATCGCCGTGGTCAGTGCTTTGAGTTTCATGATGCTGGGCTGGCACGATCCGCTGCTGCCAGCCCATAGTCTCGGTTTTGTGTATTTGCCGGCGCTGCTGGGCATCGCCCTGACCAGCATGGTCTTCGCCCGTTTCGGCGCGCGGCTGGCCCATCGCCTGTCGCCGCGCTTGCTCAAGCGGCTGTTCGCCGCCTTGCTATTCTGCGTGGGCTTGAGTTTTCTGTTCTGACGCAATCCTGGCTTAATCCCGAGGTGGCAGCGTCGCCCGGGCATTTTTGACGTTTACGAGGAATATCAATGCTGCCTTACCCGCAGATCGATCCGGTGGCCCTGGCCATCGGCCCGCTGAAAATCCACTGGTACGGCCTGATGTACCTGATCGGCATCGGCGGCGCCTGGCTGCTGGCGTCGCGCCGGCTCAACCGCTTCGACCCGACCTGGAACAAGGAAAAGCTCTCCGACCTGGTGTTCTGGTTGTCCATGGGCGTGATCGTCGGCGGACGCCTGGGCTACGTGCTGTTCTACGACCTGAGCGCCTACCTGGCCAACCCGACGCTGATCTTCGAAGTCTGGAAAGGCGGCATGTCGTTCCACGGCGGGTTCATCGGCGTGATGCTGGCGGCGTTGTGGTTCGGCAAGCGCAACAACAAGTCGTTTTTCGAGCTGATGGACTTTGTCGCGCCGATGGTGCCGATCGGCCTGGGCGCCGGGCGCATCGGCAACTTCATCAATGCCGAATTGTGGGGCAAGCCGACTGACGTGCCATGGGCGATGATCTTCCCGCCGTTCAGCGACCCGGCGCAATTGCCGCGCCACCCATCGCAGCTGTACCAGTTCGCCCTCGAAGGTGTGGCACTGTTCCTGATCCTCTGGCTGTTCTCGCGCAAGCCGCGGCCAACCATGGCGGTATCGGGCATGTTCGCGCTGTTCTATGGCATCTTCCGTTTCATCGTTGAATTCGTCCGCGTCCCGGATGCCCAGCTTGGCTACCTTGCCTGGAACTGGCTGACCATGGGCCAGGTGCTGTGCCTGCCGATGATCATCGGTGGCCTGGCGCTGATCTGGCTGGCTTATCGTCGTGCACCGGCTGCGGCGGCCAAGGTTTAAAATTCGAACTCCGGGGCGCTGGCCTCGGGTTCAAGGACACAGGTAACCCATGAAGCAATATCTCGATCTGGTGGCCCACGTCATCAAGAACGGCACCAAGCAAGCCAACCGCACCGGCGTGAACACCATCAGCTTCCCCGGCGCCATGCTGCGCTACGACTTGAAGGACGGCTTCCCGGCCATCACCACCCGCAAGATGGCCTTCAAATCGGCCATCGGCGAAATGTGCGGTTTTCTCCGGGGCGTGAACAATGCCGCCGAGTTCCGCGCCCTGGGCTGCAAGGTCTGGGACCAGAACGCCAACGAAAACGCCCAGTGGCTGGCCAACCCGTTCCGCCAGGGCGACGACGACCTGGGCGAGATCTACGGCGTGCAATGGCGCAAATGGCCGGCCTACAAGCAGATCCCCCTGAGCAACCCGGCGGCCATCGAGCAGACGCTGGCCCAGGGTTACCGGCAGATCGCCGAAGGCGAAGAAAACGGCCAGGCCTACGTGGTGCTGTACAAAGCCATCGACCAGGTTCGCCAGTGCGTCGACACCATCATCAAGGACCCGGGCAGCCGCCGTATCCTGTTCCACGGCTGGAACTGCGCCCAGCTCGATGAAATGGCCCTGCCGCCGTGCCATCTGCTCTACCAGTTCCACCCGAATGTCGAGACCAGGGAAATCTCCCTGACCCTCTACATCCGCTCCAACGACCTGGGCCTGGGCACGCCGTTCAACCTCACCGAAGGCGCCGCCCTGCTGAGCCTGATCGGTCGCCTGACCGGCTACACGCCGCGTTGGTTCACCTATTTCATCGGCGATGCCCACGTCTACGAAAACCACTTGGACATGCTCAACGAACAGCTCAAGCGTGAGCCGTTCCCAATGCCCAAGCTGGTGATTTCCGAACGCGTGCCGGAGTTTGCCAAGACCGGTGTGTACCAGCCTGAGTGGCTGGAGTTGGTGGAGCCGGGCGACTTCTCCCTGGAAGGCTACCAGCACCATGAGCCAATGACCGCGCCGATGGCGGTCTAAGCCACACCACCCGCCCCTGTGGGAGCGAGCTTGCTCGCGATGAGGCCATTACACTCAACATAGATGTTGACTGCCAAGCCGCTATCGCGAGCAAGCTCGCTCCCACAAAGGCTCAATGCCCATGACTGCGCCCCACATGCGAATGCTCCACCTCCGGCGCCACCGCCCCGCTCACCTCCAGCCGCTGCAAGATCCCGCATTGATCCAGGTCCGGCCCTTCGCCACAGCGATGGCGCAGGTCGATCAGTTGTGTCTGCAGGGCCAGTAGGCCATCGATGCGGGCCTTGACGTGCTGGATGTGTTCGTCGATCAGCGCATTGACGCTTTCGCATTGGTCTTGGGGGCTGTCGCGTAGGACCAGCAGGCTGCGGATTTCTTCCAGGGTCATGTCCAGGGTGCGGCAGTTGCGGATGAACGTCAGCCGCTCGGCATGGGCCTGGGTGTAGACGCGGTAATTGCCGTCGCTGCGGGCCGGTTCCGGCAGCAGGCCCTCACGCTCGTAATAGCGGATGGTTTCGACCTGGCAGTCGGTGATTTTCGCCAGTTCTCCGATCTTCATGATGCGGCCTCCGAAATAGGTGCTTGACCCTATAGTGGCTACAGGGTCTTTACTGCGCAACAGGCACTTTTCACGGACGTCACCCGATGAGCGATTCCCTTCACACCCACAAACCCGAGCACGGCCATGACCACGGGCATTCCTGCTGCGCCTCGAAAGCGGCGCCAGCGGTGGTCAACCTCGGCAAAACGCCGACGGACGGTGCGCGGCTGAGCAGTTTCCGCATCGAAGCCATGGACTGCCCCACCGAACAGACACTGATCCAGAACAAGCTCGGCAAGCTCGAAGGCGTGCAGCGACTGGAATTCAACCTGATCAACCGTGTGCTGGGCGTGACTCACGATTTGCCCACCGACGCGCCGATCATCCAGGCCATCGAGTCCTTAGGGATGCAGGCCGACCCGCTGACCCCGGGCCAGAAATCGCAAACCCACGACCTGCCCGCCCCGGCCAAACCCTGGTGGCCGTTGGCACTGTCCGGCGTGACGGCCTTGGGCGCCGAGCTGATCCATTTCACCAATGCCGCGCCCAACTGGGTGGTCGCGCTGGTGGCGTTGGTGTCGATCCTCAGCGGTGGCCTGGGCACGTACAAGAAGGGCTGGATCGCCCTGAAGAACCGCAACCTGAACATCAATGCGCTGATGAGCATCGCCGTGACCGGTGCCGTGCTGATCGGCCAATGGCCGGAAGCGGCGATGGTGGTGTTCCTGTTCACCGTGGCCGAGCTGATCGAGGCCAAATCCCTGGACCGGGCGCGTAACGCCATCAGTGGCCTGATGCAGATGGCCCCGGAACAAGCCACCGTGCAACAGGCCGATGGCAGTTGGCAGGTGCAAGAGGTCAAGGCCATTGCCCTGGGTGCGCGGGTGCGGGTGCGCCCCGGCGAACGCGTGGGCCTGGACGGTGACGTGGTCGCCGGCCGCTCCACCCTCGACCAGGCACCGATCACCGGCGAAAGCCTGCCGGTGGAGAAAACCGTTGGCGACAAAGTGTTCGCCGGCACCATCAACCAGGCCGGCGAACTGGAATACACCGTGACCGCGGCGGCCGACCAATCCACCCTGGCGCGGATCATCCACGCCGTGGAGCAAGCCCAGGGCTCCCGCGCACCGACCCAGCGTTTCGTCGATCAGTTCTCGAAAATCTACACCCCGGCGGTGTTCGCCCTGGCCTTGGCCGTGGCCGTCATCCCACCGCTGTTCATGGGCGCGGCGTGGTTCGACTGGATCTACCGGGCGCTGGTGCTGCTGGTGGTCGCCTGCCCCTGCGCCCTGGTGATTTCCACGCCCGTGACCATCGTCAGCGGCCTCGCCGCCGCGGCGCGCAAAGGCATCCTGGTCAAGGGCGGCGTGTACCTGGAGGGCGGCTACAAGCTCGACTACCTGGCCTTGGACAAGACCGGCACGATCACCCACGGCAAACCGGTGCAAACCGACTACGTGGCCCTCGACCCGACAGTGCAAAGCACCGCCCCGGCCCTGGCCGCCAGCCTCGCCGCCCGTTCCGACCACCCGGTGTCCCGGGCGATTGCCAATGCGGCGGTGGATAAGCAACTGGCCCCGCAGGTTGTGGATAACTTCGAGGCGCTTGCCGGACGCGGCGTGCGCGGCGACATCGGCGGCCAGACCTATCACTTGGGCAATCACCGCCTGGTAGAAGACCTCGGCCTGTGCTCTCCCGAGCTGGAAGAAAAACTCTTCGCCCTGGAAAAACAAGGCAAGTCGGTGGTGCTGCTGCTCGACGCTACGGGCCCCTTGGCGCTGTTTGCCGTGGCCGACACCGTAAAGGACTCCAGTCGCGAAGCCATCCGGCAATTGCACGACCTGGGCATCAAGACCCTGATGCTCACCGGCGACAACGCCCACACCGCCGAAGCGATTGCCGCGCAGGTGGGCATGGATCAGGCGCGGGGCGACTTGTTGCCGGAAGACAAGCTGCAAGCCATTGAAGCGCTGTATGCCCAGGGTCACCGCGTCGGCATGGTCGGCGACGGCATCAACGACGCCCCGGCCCTGGCCCGTTCGGAAATCGGTTTCGCCATGGCGGCGGCCGGCACCGACACGGCCATCGAGACCGCCGACGTCGCGCTGATGGACGATGATCTGCGCAAGATTCCAGCGTTCATTCGCCTGTCGCGGCAGACGTCCAGCATCCTCAAGCAAAACATTGCCCTGGCGTTGGTGATCAAGGCGATTTTCCTTGGGGTCACCTTCGCCGGGCTTGCCACCATGTGGATGGCGGTGTTTGCCGACATGGGGGTGAGTTTGTTGGTGGTGTTCAATGGGTTGCGGTTGTTGCGCAAGTAAAAGGCCAGGGTGACCGGACTGGCCTCATCGCGAGCAAGCTCGCTCCCACAGTGGTTCTCTTTTGCTCGCAGAATATGTGCTCACTGAGGATCCCTGTGGGAGCGAGCTTGCTCGCGATAGGGCTGCGCAGCAGCCCTTATAGGGCCGCTTCGCGGCCCAGCGGGAGCAAGCTCCCTCGCCACAGAAGCAGTGCATGGCAACTCTCGTCAGCAGTGCATGGCCGTTCTCGTCGCAATGACGGTCAATCGCGCTTGGGCTCGCGGATCTTGTACCAGGCCACATACAGCGCCGGCAGGAACAGCAGCGTCAGCAGGGTGGCGATGATGATCCCGCCGATCATCGCGTAGGCCATCGGCCCCCAGAACACTTCCCGGGCAATCGGGATCATCCCCAGGCTCGCCGCGGCGGCCGTGAGCAGGATCGGCCGGCGCCGGTGTTCGGTGGCCTCCACCACCGCGTCCCAGGGCTCGTAGCCGTCACGTTCGTATTCATCGATCTGGGTCACCAGGATCACCGAGTTACGGATGATGATGCCGATCAAGGCAAGGATCCCGAGGATCGCCACGAAGCCCATGGGCGTGCCCGTCGGCACCAGCGCCAGCACCACGCCGATCAACCCGAGGGGCGCGACGCTCGCCACCAGGAACAGTTTCTGCACGCTGTGCAGCTGGATCATCAGGAAGGTCGCCATCAGAAACAGCATCAGCGGCACGACGCTGGCGATCGGCCCTTGGGCCTTGCTGCTTTCTTCCACCGTGCCGCCCGTGGCGACCTTGTAACCCACCGGCAGGCCGGCGGCGAACTTGTCGATGTCCGGTTGCAGTTGCTTGACCAGGTCGGTGGGCTGGATCTCGTCGCGCACCGCGGCCTTGATGGTGATGGTCGGCTTGCGGTCGCGACGCCACACCAACGGCTGTTCCAGTTCATAGCGCACCGTGGCAAACGCCAGTAACGGAATCGAGGTGCCACTCGGGGTGACGATCTGCAGGTTCTGCAGGGTTTCCGGCGAACCGCGCTCGGCATCTTCAGCGCGGCCGACCACATCGATCAGGTAGATATCGTCGTTGACCTGGGTCACCGGCGAGCCACTGACGATGCTGTTCATCAGCCTGGCCACATCATCGGAAGACAAGCCCAATTGCCGCGCCTTGTCTTGGGCGATATCAATGCGCAGGACCTTGCCCGGCTCGTTCCAGTCGTAAATGATTTCGCCGATGTGCGAGTTCTTGTCCAGCTCGGTGGCCAGCTCGATGGCGTGCTTGCGCACCTGGTCGACGTCCTTGCCGCTGACCCGGTACTGGATCGGCCGGCCCACCGGCGGGCCCATTTCCAGGGCCTGCACGTAGCTGCCAATGCCGACGAAATCCTCGCGCAGACGCTTTTGCAGGCGCTCGGTCAGGGCGTTGCGCGACTCCAGGCCCTTGCTGACGATCACCAGTTGCGCGTAGTAGGGGTTCTGCAATTGCTGGTCCAGCGGCAGATAGAAGCGAATCGCGCCTTCGCCGATGTAGGTGCTCCAGCGCGCGATGTCCGGGTCACCCTTGAGGGTCGCTTCCAGGCGGTCGACGGCTTTGCGGGTCTCGTCCATCGAGGCGTTTTGCGGCAGGTTGAGGTCCACCAGGATTTCCGGTCGGTCCGAGGAGGGGAAGAACTGGTTCTGCACGAAGCGCATGCAAAACACCGCCAGCACGAACAGCAACACCGTGATGCCAATGGCCCACCAGCGATTGCGCATCGCCCACAGCAGGCCGCCGTTGAACGCCCGGCCGATCCGTCCCGGCTCGGCGCTGTGAGGTTTGACGTTGGTGCTGAGAATATGCACGCCGATCACCGGGGCAAACAGCACCGCGACGATCCACGACACCAGCATCGCCACGGCGATGACCGCGAACAGGGTGAAGGTGTACTCACCGGCGGAACTCGCATTCAGGCCGATGGGCACGAAACCGGCGACAGTCACCAGGGTCCCGGTGAGCATCGGGAACGCCGTCGAGGTATAGGCAAAGGTCGCGGCCTGCTCCTTGCTGTCACCTTTTTCCAGGCGCGTGACCATCATCTCCACGGTGATCATCGCATCGTCCACCAGCAGGCCGAGGGCGATGATCAACGCGCCGAGGGAAATCCGCTGCATGGTGATGCCGCTGTATTCCATGAACAGGAAGACCATCGCCAGCACCAGTGGGATCGAACAGGCCACCACCAGCCCGGCCCGTACGCCAAGGCTGATGAAGCTGACGACCAGGACGATGATCACCGCCTCGAACAAGGCGCTGGTAAAGCCGCCGACGGCCTCCTCCACCACCTCGGCCTGGTCCGACACGGTGTGCACGCCAACGCCCACCGGCAGGTCGGCGGTCAGTTCGCTCATGCGCGCATGCAGCGCCTTGCCGAAATCCTGGATGTTGCCACCCTTCTTCATCGCGATGGCGAGACCGATGGCCGGCGTGCCGTTGAAGCGGAACATCGGTGTGGCGGGGTCGACATAACCGCGGCTGATGTCGGCGATGTCGGCCAGTCGATAGAACCGGTCATTGAGCCGCAGGTTGACGTTGGCCAGGTCTTTTTCCGACTGGAACTGCCCGGACGTACGCACGGAAATCCGCTCCGGCCCCGCGTCGATCACCCCGGCCGGCGTCACGGCATTCTGCGACTGCAGGCTCTGCACCACCTGCTGCTGATCGATGCCCAGCGCAGCGAGTTTGCGCGTGGAGAAGTTCAGGTACAGCACTTCATCCTGTTCGCCGAGCATTTCCACCTTGCCCAGCCCGGGCACGTCGCGAATCTCGGCGCGCACCTGCTCCACGTAGTCGCGCAACTGGCGCATCGACAGACCGTCGCCGGTGAAGGCATATACCGAACCGTACACGTCACCGAACTCGTCGTTGAACCCCGGGCCTTGCAGCCCCTGGGGGAAGTCGCCACGAATGTCGTCGATCTTCTTGCGTACCTGGTACCAGATCTCGGGGATGTCCTTGGCCCCGGTGGTGTCGAGCAGGTACACGAACACCGTCGATTCGCCCGGACGGGTGTAGCTTTTGACGTAGTCGAGGGAGTCGAGCTCTTCGAGTTTCTTCTCGATGCGGTCGGTGACCTGCTTGAGGGTTTCTTCCTGGGTCGCGCCCGGCCAGCGGGTCTGGATGATCATGGTCTTGATGGTGAACGACGGGTCTTCCTCCCGCCCCAGGTTCATGTACGAGAACACGCCCATCAACAGCGCCACGAACATCAGGTACCAGACGAACGACTGATGCCGCAGGGCCCATTCGGATAAGTTGAAAGGCCCTTTCATCGTGCGTCCTCGTCGAGTTTCACTTTCTGCCCCGGCTTGAGGCTGTTCACGCCGGCGCTGACCACGCGGTCGCCGGCCTTGATGCCGTTGGCCACCAGCACCGCGTCATTGGAGCGTTCGAGAATCCGGACTTCGCGGGGGGAGACGGTCTGGTTCTGCGGGTCGATGAGCCAGATGCGCACCTTGCCGTCGATCTCTTGCAGGGCGCTGAGCGGCAGCTCGATGCGCGGTTCGATGGTCGAGCTCAGGGTCACGCTGATGGCCGTGCCCAGGCGAAAACCTGGCGGTGTGTCGGTCAGCGTCAGGCGCGCGCGGCGGGTGCGGGTAGCGCTCTGGGCCTGGGGTTCGATCTCGCGCACGATGGCGCTGGTGTGGATCGTCGGGTCCAATTGCGCCGCGACCTCGAACACCACGTCCGTGGGCAGGCGCTCGACCAGCCCGGCCGGCAGGTCGATCACCGCTTCCTTGACGTCCGGACGGGCCAGGGTCACCACTTGTTGGCCGGCGGTGACCACCTGCCCCGCTTCGGCATTCCAGGCCGTGACGACGGCATCGTGGTCGGTACGCAGCTCGCTGTAGTTGAGCTGGTCGCGGGCCTGCTCCACCGAGGCCCGGGCCTGTTCGAGAGAGGCGCCGGTGGTTTTCAGATCGGTCTGGGCGATGTCCAGTTGCGCCTGGGCCCCAACGCCACGGTCGAACAATTGCTGCTGGCGACGGGCATTGGCCTGGGCATTGATGTACTGCGCCTCGATCCGCGCCAGGTCGCCTTGGGCGGCGCGCAACTGGTTCTGCTGGTCGGTGGGGTCGAGCGTGGCGAGCAAGTCGCCCTTCTTCACTTCAGCACCGACATCGACGTTGCGGCTGGCGATACGTCCTGGCACGCGGAAACCCACGTTGCTCTCGTATCGCGCCTGGATATTCCCGGCGAACCGCCCGAGTGCCTGCTGGTCTAGGGCCCGGACCTCAACGGACAACACCGGGCGCACCGGTTCGGGCGGCGCCTCTTCCTTGGAGCAAGCGGCCAACAACAGGCCGGCCGAGACCATCCACAAACGCTTCATGGCTGGGCTCCCGGCTTGGATTTTCCATAAGTGTCTTCAGCGATCTCGACGCCTACGCCGGGGTGCAGCAATTGCCCGCCCGCAGTGACGATTTTCTCACCGCCCTTGAGGCCGTCGCTGATGATGACCTTGCCGGTCAGGTAGCGGCCGACCGTCACCGTTTGCAGCTGCGCCTTGCCCTCGCCATCCACCAGCCATACGGCCGGCTCACTGAGGTTCTTGGTCAGGGCCGACCAAGGCAGCTCGAAAGCGGTCTTGCCGGCGGACTTGGCCGTGGCGCTGACCACCGACCCCAGGCGCATGCCTTCGGGCAGATCATTGAGGGTGACCTTGACCTGCACGGTGCCGGTCTGGGCAGACACCGCCGGGGTGATTTCGCGTACCGTGCCGGTGGTCTTGATGGCGGGGTCATCCAGCAGGCTGATGGTGATTGCAGGGTCCGACGGTGGTTCGCTCAACAGCGATTCGTAGACGTTGAACACCGCGTCGCGCTCGCCGTCCCGGGCCAGGCTGAAGATCGGCTCCGTGGCCTGCACCACCTGGCCGACTTCTGCCTGGCGCGCGGTGATGATGCCCGGAGCCTCGGCAATCAGCGCGGTGTAGCTCAATTGCTCACGGGCGTTGGCCAACTGGGCCTGGGCGGCGGCCAGCGCACTCTGGCTGCTGCGCAGTTGAGCCTGGGCCGCATCGTATTCGCTCTGGCTGGTGTAGCCCTTGGGCAGGAGTTTCTGCTGGCGTACGAACGCCGCCGCACTCTGCTTGACCCGCGCCTGCTCGGCGGCCACCTGGGCCTCGGCGGAGTCGACGTTGGTCTGCAGGTCCCGGGGATCGAGCCGGGCGAGCACTTGCCGGGCCGAGACCCGGTCACCGACATCGGCCTTGCGCTCGATGATCTTGCCGCCCACACGAAACGACAGATCGGCCTGCACCCGCGCCTGGACATCGCCGGTCAAGGTCACCGAGGCTGCGTATTCACTGGGCACGGCTTGCTGCACGAAAACCCGTGGCAGGGCTTTTTCTTCGGGCTTCTTATCACCGCACCCCGTCAACAATGCACACACGCCCAAACCAATAACCCATTTGATTCCGGGACCAGTCATGCAGACTCCTTTGCGTTGTACGGACGTACCAGTGACGATACGACTGTGAGCTTAGAACAGGGTTCACTGAAAGCACAGCAATCGGGCAGACTTGCTCCTGACGCCCGTGCAAAGGAAACAGGCATGCTCAAGACATTGGCGGTGGCCAACTACCGTTCGATCAATAAATTGGTCATTCCCCTGGGCCGGCTGAACCTGATCACCGGCCCCAACGGCAGCGGCAAATCCAATCTGTACCGTGCCCTGCGCCTGCTGGCCGAGACGGCCCAGGGTGGGGTGGTCAATGCCCTGGCCCGTGAAGGCGGACTCGATTCGACCTTCTGGGCCGGCCCGGAGGAAATCAGCCGCCGCATGCGTAACGGCGAGGTGCCGGTCCAGGCGATTGTGCGCCAGGGCACCAAGCGCCTGCGCCTGGGTTTCGCCGGGGAAGACTTCAGCTATTCGATCGCCCTGGGCTTGCCGGAGCCCAGCAGTTCAGCGTTCTCGCTGGACCCTGAAATCAAGCGCGAATGCATCTGGGCCGGCCCGGTGTTTCGGCCCGCCAGCCTGCTGGTGGACCGCAATGGGCCGATGATTCGTGCCCGCGAAGGCCGTTCCTGGGATGTGCTGGCCCAGCACACGCCCACCTTCGACAGCCTGTTCGACCAGGTCGGCAGCCTGCGCACTTCGCCGGAGGTCCTGCAGATGCGCGAGTTCATCCGTCGCTGGCGCTTCTATGACCATTTTCGCAGCGACGCCGACGCCCCGGTGCGCCAACCGCAACTGGGCACCCGCACGCCGGTGCTGCACCACGACGGACGTGACCTGGCCGCGGCCCTGCAGACCATCCTTGAAATCGGCGAAGACGAAGCCCTGCATGCCGCCATCGGCGACGCGTTCCCCGGTGCCCGCCTGAACATCGAGAAACTGCAAGGCGGACGTTTCGCCATCGCGTTTCAACAACATGGCCTGCTGCGGCCGCTGTCCGCCGCCGAACTGTCGGACGGGACCCTGCGCTATCTGTTGCTGGTGGCCGCCCTGCTCACCCCACGACCGCCTTCGCTGATGGTGCTCAACGAACCGGAAACCAGCCTGCACCCGGACCTGTTGCCGGCCCTGGCACGGTTGATCATCCGCGCCTCGGCAAATTGCCAGGTCTGGGTCGTGTCCCACGCCACGCGCCTGATCGCCGCCCTGGAACAGGATGAGCAATGCAATTGCATCGTGCTGGAGAAAGACCTTGGACAGACCGGGATCGTCGGGCAGCGGGCGCTGGATGAGCCAGCGTGGCACTGGCCGGATTGAGTGGTGCCTGTAAACCGGATCGCGAGCAAGCTCGCTCCCACACAATTAACCCTGTGGGAGCGAGCGTGCTCGCGAAGGCGCGCTGAAGGTCTACACACCCCTCAGAGAATCACCCCTGCCATTTGCCACCCTCGACAATCACACTCTCCGGCTTGGTGTCATCGCTCAGTTCCTTGCGCACGTATTGGTCGTACAGCTTGAGCAAGTACTTCTCTTCACCCAGCTTCGCCAACTCAGCATTGACCCAATCACGCAACTCGATATTGCCCTTCTTCACCGCCGGTGCAATCGGCGCTTCGGCGCCCAGTGTCTGCTCCAGCACGCGATAGCCGGGGTTCTGCTTGGCCCAACTGAACAGCACCAGATTGTCCTGGGCATAGGCATCGCCACGCCCGTTGGCCAGGGCTTGCAAGGACTCGGAATTTTTCTCGAACTTGAGCAGCTTCCAGTCCGGGTGATTTTTGGTCAGCCAGATGTCCGCCGTGGTGCCGGTGGTGACGATGGTGGTGCGGCTCGCCAGGTCATCGAGGCTTTTCACCGCGCTGGCTTGTGGCACCAGCGCCTGCACCGCGACTTTCAGGTTCGGGTTGGTGAACTCCACCGCCTCCTTGCGCTCCGGGGTCACGGTCATGTTGGCCAGGATCAGGTCGACCTTGTCACTTTGCAGGAACGGAATCCGGCTCGCCGGTTCGACCGCGACGAACTCGACCTTGTTTTCATCGCCGAGCAGGTCCTTGGCGAATCGACGACCGATGTCGGTATCGAAGCCGACATAACGCCCCGCCTCATCGACGAAGCCAAACGGCGGCTTGTCGGTGAAGACGCCGACGATCAATTTGTCCCGCGCCTTGATTTTGTCCAGGTAGCTGGTCGACGCGGCGCTTGGGCTGGCCACGTTCGGCTTCGGCGGTTCTTCGGTTTTATTGCAGCCGGCCAGCAAAGCGGCGGCGAGCAACGGCAGTAGCAGCAGAGAAGACTTGGCAGTTTTCATGACAGTTCCAGTTCCTTTGTTTGAGTCGTTTTGGGTAGTGCGGCGACGTAGGAGAACTTCTCCAGGAACTGCTGCGCTCGTGCGGTTTGCGGGTTCGTAAAGAAAATCTCGGGAGGGTTTTGTTCAAGGATCCGCCCGGCGTCCATGAACACGATGCGGTCAGCCACGGCGCGAGCGAAGGCCATTTCGTGGGTGACGATCAACAGCGTCATGCCTTCGCGGGCCAGGCCCTGGATGACTTCCAGCACTTCCTTGACCATCTCCGGGTCGAGGGCGGCGGTGACCTCATCGAACAACATGACCTTGGGGTTCATGCACAGCGAACGCACGATGGCGATGCGTTGCTGCTGGCCGCCGGAGAGCTGACGTGGAAAGGCATCGCGCTTGTCCAGCAGCCCAACCCGCGCCAGCAAGGCTTCGGCCTGTGCGCGTGCTTCGCGGCGGTCGCGCTTTTGCACTTTGACCGGGCCGAGCAGCAGGTTATCGAGCACGCTCATGTGCGGGAACAAGTGATAGCTCTGAAACACCATGCCGATCTGCTGCCGCACTTCGCGCCAGTCGGTGCCCTTGTCCAGCAACTCGCGACCGGCGAATGCCAAGCTGCCGCTGTGGGCCACTTCCAGCCCGTTGAGACAACGCAGCAAGGTACTTTTGCCGCAACCACTGGGGCCGAGGATGACGATCACTTCGCCCGACTGCACTTGCAGATCGATGCCATCCAGCACCTGCTGTTCGCCGAAAAACTTGTTGAAATCCTTGAACTCGATCAATGCGCTCATGCTTGCGTCCAGCGCCGCTCAAGCACGCGGGAGGCGGCCGAAAGCGGGTAGCAGATAAAGAAGAAAAACAGGAACAGCGCGCCGTAGATCAGCACGGACTCGTAGGTGCGCTCGATGATCTGCTGGCCGACCTTGATCACGTCCACCACGCCGATCAGCACGGCCAGGGAGCTGGTCTTGATGATGCGCGTGTAGACGTTGATGGTCGGCGGTGTCATGCGTCTGAGCGCTTGCGGCAACAACACATGGCCGTAGAGTTGCGGACCGTTCAGGCCAATGGACAAGCCCGCCTCGCGCTGGCCGCGCGGCAACGAATGCAATGCACCGCGTACCACTTCACCCACCTCGCTTGCGCCCCATAACGACAACACCAGGACCGCGCACCAAAAGCTTGGAAGGCTCAGGCCGAAAAAGATCGGCAGGCCGAAGAACAGCAGGTACAACCAGACCAGCACCGGGATCGCCCGGAACAACTCCAGGTAGACCCGCAGAACGACATCCACGCCTTTCACACCCAACGTCCGCAACACCCCATAAAGCACGCCGCCCACGGTGCTTAGGGCGATGCTCAGGAAGGAAATCGACAAGGTTTGCGCGGCGCCCTTGCCCAGTTGCGGCAACGACACCCACAGCAACTCAAGACCCGAACTGGCCATGCTGGAGCCTCCTTTCCAGGCGGCTGAGCAGCAGCGACAGCGGCAAGAACAGCAGCACGCAAATCAGCGTCAGCACGGCGAGCATTTCGTAGGTCTTGTAGTAGAGCGCGATGTAGCTTTTGGTGGTGTAGAGAATCTCCGGCACCGCCACGGCCGAGACCACGGTGGTCTCCTTGAGCAGGAAAATGAAGTTGGCGAACAGCGACGGCAAGCTGAGGATCCCGGCCTGCGGCAGGATCACGTAGCGCAGCAACTGCCCGTGGGACAGGCCGATGGAACGGCCGGATTCCAATTGCGCCTGGGGCACCGCGTCCACGCCCGCCCGCAGCACTTCCGTGAGATAGGCGCCTCCCAGGAACGTCATGGTGATGATCGCTGCGGCAAACCCCGACACCTTGATGCCCAGCGCCGGCAAGGCGAAGTAGACGAAGAACAACTGAATAAGCAGCGGGGTGTTGCGGGCCAGCTCCACATACAGCCCCACCAGGCGTTGCAGGTAAGGCGTGCGCAACACCAGGACCGTTGCGTTCACGAGCGCCACCAGCAGCGAGGTGGCGATGGCGATAAGGCCGACTTGCAGTGTCACGCCCACGGCCTTGAGAAACGCCGGGAGGGTGCTGAGGATAAAAGCGTAATCGAAGTTCATTGAACATCCTGGACGCCGCTCGGTAAGCGGCGGTCGTGCGGTCCATGGGCAGCGGATAGCTACTCGGCAGGCACTGACTTTAATGGCATAAGAACTGTAATTTAAATACCGTTAAAGCATATTGATATCACGCAAAAAACTATCCCCGGATTTGCCGCGAAGAACAAAGACGACTATTTTCCTTGCGCCGCAGGGAGGATCTTTTTCGCCATCCCCCCTCACCATTACAAGGAAGAAAACATGGCTGACGTAAACGTGCCGCAGCGACTGGAACCGCAGGACATATTGAAATTGTTGATGGCGTTGCGCAGGGCGTTGAAGAGCGGGGAGACCTGATCCATCCCCTGTGGGAGCGAGCTTGCTCGCGATAGCGGCCTGTCAGTCACATCAGTGCTCATTGATGAACCGCCATCGCGAGCAAGCTCCCACAGTAAAAAACGCCGACGCTGTATCAGCCGTCGGCGTTTGAAACCATGAAAGGGTGTACCGCGCGAATCAGAACGCCGGCAGTACCGCGCCGCTGTATTTCTTCTCGATGAACGCCTTCACTTCAGGGCTGGTCAAGGCCTTGGCCAGTTTCTGGATGGCCGGGCTGTCCTTGTTGTCCGGACGGGCCACCAGGAAGTTGACGTAAGGCGAATCCGAACCTTCGATCACCAAGGCATCCTTGGCCGGGTTAAGACCCGCTTCCAGGGCATAGTTGGTGTTGATCAGGTCCAGGTCGACCTGGTCCAGCACCCGCGGCAGCATGGCCGATTCCAGCTCCTTGAACTTGAAGTTGCGCGGGTTCTTGGCGATGTCTTTCGGCGTCGCCAACGCGTTTTTCGGGTCTTTCAACTCGATCAGGCCAGCCTTCTGCAACAGGATCAGCGCACGGCCGCTGTTGCTGCCTTCGTTGGGCAGCGCGATGGTCGCGCCGTCTGGCAGGTCAGCCAGCGTCTTGTACTTCTTGGAGTAGCCACCGAACGGTTCGACGTGAACACCGATCACGGTCACCAGGTTCGTGCCTTTGCCTTCGTTGAAGTTCTTCAAGTACGGCAGGGTCTGGAAGTAGTTGGCGTCCAGGCGTTTCTGGTCAACCTGCACGTTGGGTTGGACGTAGTCGGTGAAGACCTTGATCTCCAGGTCCACGCCTTCCTTGGCCAGGGTTGGCTTGATCAGCTCGAGGATTTCAGCGTGGGGCACCGGCGTGGCGGCCACCACCAGTTTCTCTGCAGCCTGGGCCAGGCCCGACGTCAGGGCTGCCGCCAATGCGGTGAACAACAGAACCTTTTTCATGCAGTGTCCTTATCGAAAATCACAGTCGTCATGGACGACGGCTAAATGAGGGTGTGCCAGTGAAGTGCTATCGCTGGCGTGATGCGGACAATACCGATATTT